>CALCQT010000613.1 GCA_937894825.1 uncultured Anaerolineaceae bacterium | reverse complement strand
TATTTGCCTATGAATATTATACCATAGTTAAAGTTACGTTGTCCACACTTAAAGTTGTTTTAAGAGATAAAATTTTATTTAATTTTCAAGGTTCAAATATTTTACATTACACAGTTAAAGTTATATACCCTGAAAAGATACCGGCTTCGACTGCCCTGACCAGGTTCGCGATCGACTTCTTGACGCCTTCCAATTCCATTTCCAGAGCATGAAGAAGACTTTTGTCCCGTTCGCGTCCTTGAAGTTCAATCACCTTGTCGGCGATAACTTCGATCACTTCGTCAATCAGGACGCGACGGACCGTTTCAATGACGACAAGGTCTTCGATCCAGTCTTTACGAACCGGCTTTTTATTACAGCCTTTCCGGCGCTTGGCATTCGCACATTTATAATAATGGTATTTACGGCCTTTCGTTCTACTGGTCCCGCTTTCCCCGTTCATATTGGTTCCGCACTTGCCACAGAACAGTTTTGTTGAAAGTAAATAGTCCACTTTCCCCGCCGCCCTTGCCGGCGCTTTTTTATTCAGGGCCAGCTTTTCCTGAACCCGCATGAAAAGCGCCTTATCAATTATCGAAGGGACGCCGCCTTCGATCACAACATCATTCCATTTATAAACACCGATATATTTTTCATTCCTCTCAGACCCATTGACGATCGTCACCGGCGCATGGGCGTGTCCAATTATTCCGTTATTTGTATGGACATTTTCCACATTTACAGATTCATCACCAGTCAAGTATCCGGTAGAAACTCCGAAATAATCTGCCACTTGACGCAGAGTATCAGCGCGCGGGACAGCGCCTTTTTTCCATCCGCTGGCCGTTGACGCTTGCTTTCCTATTGCTTCGGCAAGGGCAGTAACCGAAATGCCTTTTTCAGAGCACAACTTTAATACCCTTTCGTAAAATACAGTATCCTTCATTATCTCACCTCTAAAAAACAATTTTAAATAAAATACAAGTATCCTATTGACAACGTAAGTATAATGAAGTATAATGAAGTCAATCCGATAGGGAATAGCAAAGCAGACCCCTTGATAATTCCCTTTTTCGGAAAAAATCAGGAGCTTGTGTTTAGTTTGGTCGCGCTCTCTATTATATAAGTAAACCGAACTAAAATCAAGTGAAAGGAGGTTAAATAATGGAAAAATACCTGTCCTGTGAACAGGTCGCCGAGAAATACGGCGTCAAAGTGATCACCGTCTGGGCGTGGATTCGTGAAAAGAAACTTCCGGCGATTAGGATCGGTAAAGGATACCGTATCACGCCCGAAGACTTGGCGGCCTTCGAAGCGGCCAGAAA
>CALCQT010000612.1 GCA_937894825.1 uncultured Anaerolineaceae bacterium | reverse complement strand
TGGACAGGCGTGCAGTTGGGATCAATATTCATCCGTGTCAGACACCTCATCCAGTGTGCGGATGGTCTCCAGCGCTTCCTGTTCGTCCATTTTGCTGATGGCGAAACCGGCGTGGACCATGACATAGTCGCCGACAGCCGCATTGTCGATGGTGGAGAGACAGACTTCGCGCTGTGCGCCGTTATAGTCGACCATGCCCATCATGAGGCCGTTCGTTTCATAGATTTGATTGATTCTTCCCGGAATTCCGAGACACATTGTGTTCTCCTTTTCGGGCGCATGTCGTTCCGGCGCCCGCGTCGTAATTGATTTAGATATCAAAAGCAGTAATGCCTTGCTATTTTATTTTTGACGCTTTGCGCCAAAAATAAAATAGCATATTTGTCATCTCGAGCGGAACGAAGTGAAGTCGAGAGATCTTCAAACTCCATCAGGAGTCTGATATATTCCAGAGGACGGTAATGTGCAAACTATCTCGCTCTGGAGAATTTCAGGCCCAAGATGCTGTTTGAGGATTTCTCGACTCGGCTTCGCCTCGCTCGAAATGACAACCTTATTGTTCAAGTTTGGCGCGTCGCGCCAAAACTTGAACAATAAGGTTGCCATTTAATGATCCGACTTTTGACTTCCCCGCCATACATTGTGCTGTCCGCATTATGAATTTCGAATGGCCGCGTCCGCCACCATCGCCTGTCCGAAGGCGATGCAGCCATCGTTGAAGGGCAATTGCCGCGGGAGCAGGACGTCCCAGCCATGCGCGCGCAGCTTTTTCTGCACGCCGCTCAGCAGCACTTGATTCTGCCAGACCCCGCCCGAGAGCGCGACCGGGAAACGGCTGCCAGTGTGCTTCTGTTGAATTCTATCGCAGATTTCGAGACAGAGTTGAATCAGCGCGTTGTGAAATTTGGCCGACATCCGCGGCACGCCGCAGCCTTGCCGGATATCCCATAACATCTCGTCCAGAACCGGCCGCCAAATGATTTGCTCGTCACTCAGCTCAAAATGATAAGCCTCGGCGCAATTTGGATTGACCAAATTTTCCAGCTCAATCGCCGCCTGGCCTTCGTAGCTGATCTCCTGCCGAATGCCCAGAAGCGCTGAAACGGCATCGAACAGCCGGCCCATCGAGGAGGTGTTCACGCAGCCCAGGCCTTGATCCAGCATGGTACGCAACAGGTTGCGGTCTTTTTCCGAAAGTGCTTTCACCGGCGGGAGCGATGGCGCCCAGGCGACCCCATTGTGATACAGAAGCGCCAGCGCCATGCGGGCCGGGTTGCGCACCGCTTTATCACCGCCGGGCAGCGGAAACGGCGCCAAATGATAGGCGCGGCTGAATCCCTCCGCGCTGCAAAGCAGCGCCTCGCCGCCCCAGATCGTGCCGTCGGGTCCGTATCCGGTGCC
>CALCQT010000611.1 GCA_937894825.1 uncultured Anaerolineaceae bacterium | reverse complement strand
TGAAATAACCGGACAACTGTTCCTGCAGGGCCGTCGTTTCGTGATCAGATAGACTGCCATGCCTTTGGATGAAAAAATCCAGGCGCAGTTGGACCAGGGCGTCGATATCTTCGATGGTGGCTTTTCGTATAATCATGCCGGGTAGAATGCCTTCCTGCCTTTTGCATTTAATTTATCCAAAAGTTTATTCGATTTTTTGTAAAAATTATGCCTGTAATAGAAAAATTCCGGTCAGATTTTTGGAGGGGAGCGCTGATTATTTTTGAATGTCTGTTTATTATACTTTCGGCAAAATACTTTGTATCCCCGGCTCCATGTGCAGTTTTTTTGCGTCTGTCCATAAAAAAAGTGATAATATTGATGACGATTAATATACGCATTCACAATCGGAGGAACCCTCAATGGCAATTAATTTTGGAACGGATGGGTGGCGGGCTGTTATCTCGGACACCTTTACCTACAGTAACCTGCGGGTCGTCTCTCAGGCGATCGCGGACGCGGTAACCTCATCGACCTGGCGGGAATTGTCCAAGGTGGATGTGGTTCCGAATCCGGACCGGATCGTGGTGGGCTATGACACCCGCTTTCTGTCGGACCGTTATGCAAAAGAAGTCGCCCGAATTCTGGCTGCCAATGGGTTCAAAGTTTATATCAGCCAATCCTGCGCGCCGACACCGTCCATCTCTTATGCCGTGAAGTTATACGGGGCGATTGCGGGCGTCATGATCACCGCTTCCCATAACGCCCCCCGCTATAACGGCGTCAAGCTGAAAGCGGCCTATGGCGGCGCGGCGCTGCCCGAGCAGTGCAAACTGGTTGAGGTTTTTCTGAACGACAATGAGATGCGCAGCCGCGGTCCGAATCTGATGGATTACGACAAAGCGCGTGAAGCGGGCTTGATTACGACGTTTAATCCTTTGATTGAGTATGGCAACCATATTCGCGGCTTGATCGATTTTGATCTGATCGCGGATTCGAAAGATCTGCGCGTGGTGGTTGATTCCATGTATGGCTCCGGGCGCGGCGTGATCCGCAATTTTTTGCAGGGCACCGGCGTGGAAGTGAACGAAATTCGCGGCGAGATGAACCCCGGCTTTGGCGGGATCCATCCCGAACCGATTGACCGCAATCTCGGCGCACTGGCCAGTGCGCTTGGCAGTGGGCTGGGAAACCTGGGACTGGCGACGGATGGCGACGCGGACCGGGTCGGCGCGATGGACGAACGAGGGCGTTTTGTCGATCCGCACAAGATTCTGGCGCTGTCGATTAAATACCTGCATGAAAAACGTAATTTGAGCGGCGCGCTGATCCGCACCGTTTCGACCACCCGTATGATCGACCGGCTGGGTGAAAAGTACGGACTGCCCGTTTTTGAGACGCCGGTCGGTTTTAATCATATTTCCGATCACATGATGGAACGCGATGTTTTGATCGGCGGGGAAGAGTCCGGCGGGATCTCGTTCAAGGGGCATATCCCCGAAGGTGACGGGATTATTATGGGATTGCTGCTGACTGAAATGGTTGCGGCAAGCCACACTTCGCTGGGAGAACTGGTGGATGATCTGCTGGCGGATGTTGGTCCGGCCTTCTATGACCGCACGGATATCCGGCTGAAACAGCCTGTCTCCAAGAAGGACATGATCCGGCATTTGATTGATCATGCGCCGCAGGCTATCGGCGGCGAAGCCGTGCGGGAAATCAGCACGTTGGATGGAGTGAAGTATATTATGGCGGACGATTCCTGGCTGTTGATCCGTCCTTCCGGCACGGAGCCGGTACTGCGTGTTTACGCGGAAGGACGCAGCGGTGAGATGGTGAAGGAATTACTGGGTTTTGGGAATATCGTTGCCGAACAAGTGAAGTGACAAACCGATTGTTCTATATCTTCTCGTGCTTTGCACGAGAAGATATAGAACAATCGGTTAATAAAAAAAGACTTATGACACCCGAATCATGAAAAACAAGTCTTTTCTATGACGTTCTTCCCCGGATGATCCGGACCGTCAAAATAATCCCGGCCAAAACCAATACAATCAGAACCAGCATCGGGACGGAAATCGCGTCGGCGAAGCCTGTATCCGGCAGCGCGGTTGCCCGGACGGACAAGGTTCCAGCCAGCGCTTGAGGCGCGGTAGTGGCTCCGGCAATGGTTGGACCACCGGTTGCAGCGGCAAATGCAGGGGTCGTCACGGATTGTGTCAGCGTCAGCTTCCGGGCAGCTTCGGTTGCCGCCGGTGGTGTCAGGGACAGGCTGAGGATCTGATTCCTGGCGGACAGCGTGCCCGCTATGGTCGCGGTCGCGGTGGGCATCGGGCTTGAACCCGTGGCGGAAGGCAGCGCAGTGATTGTGAGGCCCTGGATCGGGGCGCGAACGGTTGCCGAAGGCGTGTGCTGCGCTGCAAGGCCGGAGCTCAAAGCCCCATCACCCGGCGTTCCGGACATGGTGGCGGCAGCGGCCTCGGTAAGCGCACTTTTTCCTTTGGTTGCGGTAGTTGTCGGCGTCGCCGTATCTTCTTCGAATTTCAGCGCTTCATCATCCAAATCGGATGGCGCCTTAATGGCGGACGCGCTTGTCTCAACACCTTTGGGGCCGATTCCTGCAGATGGGTCGCTGCTTCCCGTGGTACCGGGCGTACCCTCACTGGGCTGCGTCTCACCGATGTTCCCGGTTGAAATGGTTACAAACGGCTGCGTTGTGCCTTGCAGGGTGGAATCTCCTTGTCCGGCCGCATTCGGTTCCCAGGAGGGTTCCTCTGTGAGCGCGGTAGGTTGCGGGGCTTCCGTGTTGTCCGGCGTTGCAGTCGGCGGGACCGATGTCTCCGTGCTCTTCGGATCTTCTTTCGAGCCTCCTCCGAAAAGATTGCTGAAAAAGCCGCCGATACGTTGGAACAGATTCCGGTTTTCGACGACGGGTCCGGGCGTGATTTCCTGTGTCGGATCGATTGTTTGCCCAGCCGCCTGATCGATACCTTCAGGATTCTCACGGGTTGTTTCAGGTGCAACCGTATGCGAGACAGAATCGACTACAGCGAGCGTATGTGTTACGGGCTCGGTTGCGCCTGAAGTGATCCAGACCGGGGGGGCTGTCGGTGAGATTTCGCTTATCGCCGGATTTTGGGCGAACGCAGCCAAAGTTTCCTGAATTTCGACTTCGTCAACAGAAAGCGTCCCGGTCGGCGTTGCTGTCAACGCGACCGAAGTGAGTGCCGCTGCTTCAACCAGTAATTCGGTTGTCACTTGTGTCCCGGAACCCGGAACAACGGTTGTTGGAACCTGGTCAAGCGTGCTGGTTGAGCGGAGAAGGATAAAAACCCCGACGCCAGCCAGCAAGATAATGATGAAAATCCAGGGCGGGATGGGGAGCGGAGAACGTCGCCGCCGGCCTTTTTTCTGAAATTCTTCCTCGAATGTTTCGAAGATTTCCTCATGATCAAAATCTATCATGATATTCCTCTTTGTTTCACTTAATATTAATGATTTCGATGTTGTTGATCGGCAATACGATTTCCGTATGCTGATCAAAACGGACCTGTACGCGGTCCGGCATCTCATCAAGACCGGGGTCGGAATCGTCCTCGTGCGCAGGCAGCAACGCCGTCACAATGCCGATTTCGCCCCCGTGAAAACCTTCAATGACTCGAACCTGATCTCCGATTTTCAGGATATTGCGCAGGTTTTCTTTCTCCGGAATATACTCTTCCTGTGGAATGATGATCTCCGGACGGCGCTGTCTGCCGCCTGCAGCAGGAGGGGCGTAAAGATAAGCGAAACGGATGATATTTTCACCCAATACCATGTGAACCGGATTGCTCAGCCGGCTGACGCCGATCTGATCGGTCACGATGACCGGGAAAGGCAACTTCATGGCTGTTTCGAGCAAAGCGGAAGGCAACGAGCCGAAGATCAGGCCGCCGGGTGACATTTTTACCGTCGCTGCCAGCGCTTCCGGATCCATGCAGGTGTTCGCGAAGACAACCGCCCCCGCAATATCGACCGAAATTGTGTCCAGGCTGAAGATGCCGCCTTTTTCCATATCCATTGAGAGCAACAGACCTTGGCCGCTCTTCCCGTTCCCCCAGATACCCTGCAGGTAACTGCCGACCGTTTCAAGCCAGGCGCCGCGGCCGGGGATAATGTCGCTGACGATTGCGGGGAATCCGGCAGTGATTTTTTCCAGATCGTCCGCATCCGTCTCAAAGATCAGTTTCCCGGCTGAAACGCCTAAAAACCGGGCTGAGGATTCGGCGATCAGCGTACGGGTCGGGCTGCCGTCCGTTTTCGCGATGATTTCGCCGACGGAGACAAAATCGCCCGGATTAATGGCCAGACAGCTGCGGATATCCTCATAAAACGGAAGATCCAGCCGCTGCATAATATTGACCGAAAAATGCCTGCGCCATATTTTCCGGCAGGCGATCTGCGTGGTTGGATCGGCCATCTGTCCCGGGAAAACGGTCACCGTCCCGTCAGCGGATAAAGCGCGGGTACACCGGATATTTCCGGAGGTGATAATACTGGTCGCTATCATGGTTACGGTTCCTCAGAGCTCACCCAGGGGCCCAGCTCCTCTCGCCAATATTTGAGTCTGCCGATCTGCGAGGTGCGGTCCTCCGGTAGGGTGATTTTTCCGTTGCGCACGTCACGGGTATCGAAAACGATGCCAAAACAGCCGCTCTTAAAGCCCAGCGGCGTCCAGATTCGTGCGCCGGGAATTTCAACACCCCTGGGAACACTGACCCAGTCCATTTCATAATTTCGGCCCTATTCCAGCGGGATGCGGAAGATGCGTCCGCGGGGAATCTCGTATTTTCGTACACTGCCGCCATCGTCCCGGATGGAGACGGTCAGCAGCTTCTTTCCATCTTTGATTTTCAACGCATCCTGCCGCAAAACAGGCGTGATGACCTTGCCGAGCGTCAGGAATGTCGCGGCGTTCATAATCTGTGAAGTCAGGCGCGGGTTCAGGTGCGCCAGCGAGCCGATCGCCGAGGCCAGTCCGTTCATGTCCAGCCCGTAGTCAACAATTCCCGACGGATGCAGCCCGTCCATCGCCATCAGCAGCGCGTCACCGGGGTCTTCCACGTTCCGCATCACCGCGCCGCAGAGCAGCACATACCCCAATTGTCCGCCGGACAGAATTTCCGCCAGGCCGGTTTCTTCAGCGCCTTTTCGCAGAATAAAACGGGTCAGGGCCTGCTCGATATGGGCTGAAAAACGGTTGGCCGGCACCAGGTCCGGATAGACGCTTTTGTTGCAGATATAATCCTGGACTTCCGTTTCTTTGATCTGAAAGCCGATCCAGGCTTGCAGGTCTGAAAGCGGAAAATGATCCAGCAGGTTCTGTATTTTCCGGCCGGTTCCCAGCGGAAGCACATTCATGTTCAGCTCGAGGTTGATCGCGCTGGCCAGGATGGTATGCTCCGCGCCAATATCGACGCCGAGAACATAGCGGTTCTCTTTCATCAGCCGGCTCATCAGCCGGATGCTTCTGCCAAAGGAAAATTCGCCGGGAATGATGGCGGCTGAAGCACGTTCACGGAGCTCTTTCAACCCGGGTGCCTGGCGTTCATCCACTTTTCGCAGCGCCGAGACGAACGCGTTCAACGGAGAATTCCCGCCGGAACCGTTTTCCAGAATATTCGGAGCAAAACTGTTTTCGGTCACTTTCGAGAAAACTTTCTCGATCTGTTTTTTGCCGTTGGCGGAATTCATGAAAAGAATGTCCGGACGCTGTTCGCCCGGCAGACTCTTGCAGGCCATCAGCAGCACCTCTGCCAGGCGGTAGACGGCTTTTTCGGCGCCGTCATCTGTCCCGCCGGACAACAACACCAATCTGGGATCCGCGTTCAGCAGCGTATCCAGATTTTCACAAAAGATCGGAAGAGCGTCGTGTAGGGAAAG
>CALCQT010000610.1 GCA_937894825.1 uncultured Anaerolineaceae bacterium | reverse complement strand
GCCTATATAAGAGCTTGTATAACGTTCCGGCTTCTTCCGGGGAAAACGGCAGGCAGTCTCTTATTTGGGCTGGAATCCCGATTGCCTTTTCCTTTAGCTTTTCCCCGGTCGGTGTAATGGTAATATCGACCGTGCGTTCATCCTCCTTCGAACGTTCGCGCTGAACAAGCCCTTTGCCTTCCAGCCTTTTCAGAAGCGGTGTCAGTGTACCGGAATCAAGATACAGGTGCCTGCCAAGTTCTTTCACGTTGACACTTCTGTGTTCCCACAGCACGAGCATGGCAATATACTGTGTATAAGTCAGGCCGATCTCATCCAGCGCCGGCGTATAAAGGTTCACAACCTCTTTGGCGGCTGCATAAAGCGGGAAGCAAAGTTGATGCTTAAGTTTGAGAATTTCATCCGTCATGGCCGCGCGTCACAACCCTTTCTTGCAAATGTCCTGGACGACCTCAAATTTTCCCCATTGGCTTGTTTGTAAGCGGCAAGCAGGGATGATCTTTTGCAATAAAACGCAGGTATGGCTTCTGGTTCAATATCGTCGGCCAACTTTGGTATTATCTGCAAATTAGCGTTCATTCATGCAAAAGTTTGGTAATGTCTTTTTCAATAGCTGCCGGGGTCTTGACAGGGGCATAGCGGGCGACGACCTCACCTTCCTGATTCACAAGAAATTTGGTGAAGTTCCATTTGATGTTGGCGCCGCCGAAGCCGCCTTTTTGTGATTTAAGCCAGGTGTAAAGCGGACTTTCATGCTCGCCATTGACATCGATTTTATCGAATTGACGGAAAGTGATGCCAAAGCGACCGGTGCAGAAATTGCCGATCTCTTCGTTGGTACCGGGCGCCTGATTCCCAAATTGATTACACGGGAAATCAAGAATCTCAAATCCGCTGTCCTTGTGTTTTTCGTATAAATCCTGTAATCCACTATATTGCGGTGTGAACCCACAGCCTGTCGCTGTGTTGACGATCAGTAGTACTTTTCCCTTGTATTCGGAAAGGTTTACTTTGTTGTCTTTTGCGTCTTTTACGGTCAGATCATAAAACGCCATTTTTCTAACTTGAACAATTTAATTTTACTAAATTAATATATGATGTCAAGTGGTTTTTTCTCATTAAAAGTGAAAGCCCGCAACTATGACATTTTCGCCAATAGTTACGGGCTTTTTGCATCTTAGTTCAGACTAGTTCATACTTCTGACCGGCTGCACCTCAATGTAGCCACGCCATCCTTGCGGCGAAAGCTGCATTCTCGGCGCGAGTTCCGGTGCGTACTGATAGCCGTAAACTTCGGGGTTGAATTTTTCGATGCGCTGTCCCTACAGTGCATCCGTCTTTTCTGAATTCTGCTGCGCAAGATAGGCTGCCCGTCCGACTTCGTACAGGCTGTTGCCCTGACTGTCGATCACAACGGTCACAGGAAAATCTTCCACAACGAGGCGGTGGATGGCTTCCGGTCCCAGATCTTCAAAGGCGATCACCTTTGCCTGTTTGATGCGCGTCGCCAGCAATGCGCCTGCGCCTCCGATGGCACCGAAATAAACAGCGCCGTACTCCTGCATGGCCTGGATCACTGCCGGGCTGCGCTTGCCCTTGCCGATCATGCCGCGCTGGCCGCGCCGGATCAGCGTCGGGGAATAGGCGTCCATACGGTAGCTGGTGGTTGGGCCGGCGCTGCCGATCACCTGCCCGGGCTGAGCGGGCGTGGGGCCGGTGTAGTAGATCACGGCGTCTTCAAGCGGGAACGGCGGTGTCCCGCCTTGTTCCAGCAGCGCGATCAGCCGTTGATGGGCGGCGTCACGCGCGGTATAAAGGACGCCGGACAGGTAAACGGCGTCACCGCAGTGCAAACTGGCGGCTTTTTCCTTCGTCAGCGGCAGCGTGATATGAAGTTCCATCAGAGCACCTCCGTTGCGTGGCGGGCCACATGGCAGTTTATATTGACCGCGCAGGGCAGCCCCGCGATATGAGTAGGCATGGTTTCGATCGCCACGCTCAATGCGGTTGTCCGTCCGCCATACCCCTGCGGCCCGATGCCCAGCCGATTGATCCGCTCCAGAAGTTTGGCTTCCAGTTCGGCATAGTAAACATCCTCATTGGGTTTGCCGGTCTCCCGTAGCAGCGCGCGTTTGGCCAGCAACGCGGCTTTGTCAAAGGAGCCGCCCAAGCCGACGCCGACCACAATGGGTGGGCAGGGGTTGGGACCGGCCGCTTCCACCACGGAAACGACAAAATCCAGCACACCCTGTTCGCCATCCGACGGACGCAGCATTTTGATCTGGCTCATGTTCTCACTGCCGAAACCTTTCGGCGCCACGGTCAGCATCACCCGGTCCCCGTCTACAAAGCGGGTATAGAGCATGGCAGGCGTATTATCGCCGGTGTTACCGCGGCGTAAAGGATCCTTCACCACGCTTTTGCGCAGGTAGCCATCCCGATAGCCCTGCCGCACACCTTCATCCACCGCAGCAGACAGGTCGCCTGAAAGATGCACCTCCTGCCCGATATCAATAAAAACGCAGGCCAGACCGGTATCCTGACAGATCGGCAGCGCCTGATTCTCCGCCAGAGTATAGTTTTCGGTAATTTTATCTAAAATGTCCTGAGCAGGCCCCCAGGATTCGCAGGTTCTGCAGGCCATGATGGCGTTCTTAACGTCGCCGGGCAACCGGCGGTTGGCGTCTATACACAGTCGCCTGATCACGGGGATCAGTTCATTTACAGAGATTTCACGCACAGGGTGTGCTCCTTTTACCAGGCATTGGTAAGATTGTTCAGGTCTTTGATGGTGTTCTCACCATGTTCTCCGACGATGCACACCAGCAGATAACGGCCGGTGATCGGCTCTTTGAGCAATTCTTTGTTGATGCTGATTTTCTGGATTTCCTTCGTGCTTTTCACATGCATGCGCGGCCCGCTGCAGCGTCGTACAATCGTGCCGAGCGTGATATGCTCCTCATCCTTGTAGGAAATTGGCATGTCCAGCGCGATCATCCGGTTGGCTTCCGTTTCCAGCGTCTCGAGGTCAATCTCCGGCTTTTCGGCAAAGCTGAAGATGAAACCGCGGCGTACATCGTCATGCCGGTAGGTGTCCGGGATGCCCGATTCATCCAGCAATTGACCGCAAATTTCTTCCGCGGAATGGATCATTCTGCGGAAGGGCAGCGATTCGAACACGCGTTTCGCGATGTCGCCGGGCTCCGGTCCGAAAAGTGTGGGGCGGGTGACGATCACTTCATCGCCGATGCCGATGAGCAAATGCGCGTTGTGATTCATGAAGGGGTAGATCAGGTCAAAGTGCTCCACCACGACCCGTTTGCCAAGCCCGACCGCGGTTTGGATCGCATCCGCCAGCACGTGCATCTGTGTAAAAGCGGATTCAAAGCGAATGTCCACGTGGTAGGTGTGTGGCGT
>CALCQT010000609.1 GCA_937894825.1 uncultured Anaerolineaceae bacterium | reverse complement strand
TGGATCACATCTGGGAAAGGCTCTCGGATGGCGGTAACACGCTCATGCCGCTGGGCGAATATCCATATTCGTCCCGTTATGGCTGGATCGAAGACCGATTCGGAATTTCCTGGCAACTGATCCTCACCGACCCGGGAGGAGAGGAACGCCCGATCATCATCCCCGCGCTCCTTTTCACCGGTCAGGTCGTCGGCAAGGCGGAAGAAGCAGGTGAATTCTACCGCTCGCTTTTCAAAGATGCAAAACTTGGGATGGTCGAACGCTTCCCCGCCGGCATGGAGCCCGACAAAGAGGGCACGATCATGTTCTCAGATTTCCAACTGGAAAATCAGTGGTTTGTGGCGTCAGACAGCGCTTATGCACATGATTTTGCCTTCAACGAAGCCGTCTCACTGCTGGTCCGCTGTGAGACCCAGGCGGAAATCGACTTCCTGTGGGAAAAGCTCTCGGCAGTGCCTGAAGCGGAAGCCTGCGGATGGCTCAAGGACCGTTATGGCGTGTCCTGGCAGATTGCCCCGGCCATCATGGACGACATGATGGAAAACGGCACGCCGGAACAAATTCAGCGCGTGACGGAAGCATTTCTGACAATGAAGAAATTTGACATTGCAGCGTTGGAAGCAGCTTACCGGAATCCATCCGGCGAAAACTGATATTTCACGAGGGGTTACCCGTTTGGGGCAGCCCCCGCTTTATAAGTTCCAAAACATGGAGGAGGGAAAAATGAAACCGTCATTAATTTCAATGGGATCTATCTGCATTGATTGTGACAACGCCAGCGATCTGGCTGATTTTTATAAGAAATTGTTAGGCTGGGAAATGTTGTGGGAAGATGACGACATGGTGGCGATCCGCTCAAACGACGGTATCCACGCAATTCTGTTTCAGACCGTAGAGAACTATCAGGCGCCGGTTTGGCCCTGGCAGGAAGGCCAGCAGGATCAAATGATGCACTTTGATTTTGAAACTGAAAACGTGGAAGAAGCCGTCCGGTTTGCGTTGGAATGTGGCGCAAAGCTTTCAGAGGTGCAGTATTTCAAATCTTCCACGACGATGTTTGACCCCTGCGGGCATCCGTTCTGTCTGTGCCCCAAGTCCGATTGACCTGATAAAAAACAGATGCGCCAAGAGGGACAAAAACGCAAAAAAATAACTTTTGGCACGCAAAAAATAATTCAAGGAGGAAACCAATGGAAAAACCCATTGTTAAAAAGGATATAGAAAATAAATCGTTGACCATTGAGTTCGTTATTGACGCGCCGATCGAAAAGCTTTGGCGCGCGTACTCAGACAAAGATTGGTTTGGGCAGTGGTGGGGACCGGAAGGCTGGGAAACGACGTTTAAGGAGTTTACGTTTACTCCGGGAGGCCGCATCCACTACGGGATGAAATGTGTTGATAAGGCGCAGGGCGAATTTTACGGACAGGAGTCGTGGGGTGTCATGGAGATCGAGACGATCGATACCTCCAACAGTGTAACTCTCCGGGACTTTTTTTCGGATGCGGATGGCGTCATCAATCAGGACATGCCCTGGCAGAAAATGACAATCACGCTCTCGGAAGAAAATGGCCGGACCCGCGTGAGGAGCGTCAGCTTCTATGAAACTGTTGAACAGCTCGAAGAGTTGCTCCAGATGGGCATGGTCGAAGGCTTCAGCAGCAGCGTCAACAAACTTGAAAAACTGGTAACTACCTGAAAAATACTACCTCAATCCAGGATAGGCCAAGACAGTACTGATAAATCAAAAGTTGTATTAACGATTCAAAAAATTGAAATTCTATTTACAAAAACTGCCCTCCTGCTTTACACAAAGTGTGAAACAGGAGGGCAATGAAACCTTGTTCGATCAGCAGGATATCCGGTCAGTTCCTCTTTTCTACAATCGGAATATAAATATCGCACACTTTCCCGGTCTCACCCATACAGCGCTCATCATACAGCTCAAAATCAGCGCAGCCCGGCGCATATTCATAGCCGGAAGCCGGGAACCATTCGTTGAAAATGTATTGCCAGGTCCCTTGAATCGCTTTTGAGAAATCTGCCGCGTCGCTGGGCGGCGTTGAAAACACCGCGTAGTCCGCTGCGGGGACCTCGCAAACATGGTAGTCATCCGGCACTGTTGTCCCCGGTTTGATCTCCACACCGATAACATAGTCCAAGGCTCCTGCTTCGGATGCATCCATAAAACACACGCCATATTCCGCATGACCTTTTAGAAAAGCTTCCTGGTGCAAACGTTCCATCCGTCCATCCGCCAAATAGGCGCTCCAGAATGCCGGTATGTCCGCCAGGTTTTGTCCTTCGTTTGAATTTGTCCTGAGCACAAATCCCGCCAGCTTCAACGCAGGAAGGGGGTTGAATTTCGGTTCCATCAAAATTCCTCCAATCTGATATTTTTTCATGCGGGAAAGATCCGGTAAAGACGGACGCTCAGCCCTGGCATGAAAACGATAAATTTCCGGTGAACAGCCATAGTGCCGGCGAAAGGCTTTGCTGAATCCCGAATGGGTTCCAAAACCATACGCCAACGAGATGTCAAGGATTTTCTGTCCCGTGTTCAGCGCATAAGCGGCAAAGGCAAGCCGCCGCCAGCGTACATAGCCCATCACAGACAAACCGGTTCCCCAGCGAAACACCCGGCAAAAATGCCATTTGGAGAAACCCGCGCGGGCAGCCAGAAATTCAACGGTAAGCGCATCCTGCAGATGGCTGTCAACATATTCCAGACAATCCTGCAAAATCGCGATCGTGTCCACAGATGTCCTCAATTAACCGTACGGTAATGTCAGTATAGCATGCCAGGGAAATGCTGCTGTTCCGGAATTGCGCATTTTGAAACCTGGATTATGAATGCGTGTGGGTGTGATGTAAATCCGGTGTATGCGGATGGGTATGAATCAGTTCTTCATGTACGTGCGGATGGCTGTGTTCGATTTGCTCGTCACCGACGAGAATATCCTGTTCGTGGGTAAAGTGCTGGTGAGTAAAGTGCCCGTGGGTAAGGTGCTGGTGAGCAAGGTGCTGGTGAGCAAAGTGCCCGTGGGTAAGGTGCCCGTGGGTAAGGTGCCCGTGGATATGATGCCCATCCGAATGGCTGTGTCGGTGCTCGTGGATCATGGCCTGATGAACATGACGATGGCTGTGATTTTCGAATGCCGCGTAATAAGCTCCCAGCAGCATCAGTGCCAGCGCCACCCAAAAGGTCGGTGCCGGCGGCTGGTAGAATAGGAGAAAAGACAACCCTACCCCGACAAACGGCGCCGCAGCATAATAGGCACTGGTCCGGACTGCGCCCAGCTCACGCTGCGCCAGGATATAAAAATAGATGCTCAAGCCGTAAGCGAAAAATCCCAGCAGCAGTGCGCCAAAGATCGCAGGCAGATCAATGGAGACCGATCGGGCGAAAAGCGCGATCAACAGCGATCCGGTACCCGAACCGATCCCTTTAATAACCACGATCTGCAATGGATCTTTCAGAGAAAGCATCCGGGTACAGTTATTTTCAAGCCCCCAGCAAACACAGGCCAGCAATGCAAGAAGTGCCCCGGATGAAAAAGACAACGACGCCGCATCCTGAACCGAGAGCAGCATACTGGAAACCGTAATAAAAACAACCGCAATCCACAGTCGCCGGCCTACCGCTTCTTTGAAGATAACCAGCGCAATGATCGTTGTGGCAACAATCTCAAAATTATTGATTAATGAAACCGTGGCGGGGTTCGACAGGGTCAATCCGGCCATCAGCAAAATTGGTGCGGCAATATCCAAAACCACCATCTCGATCACATACGGGAGTTCCTTTTTCCGCAGCACCGCTTCTCTGCGATGCTCTGTGCTGAATCCAGGCAACAGACGGAGCAGCAACATCCCCAACCCGGCGCCCAGGTACAGCAGCGCAGCCATGAAAACCGGAGAAAGGTCCTCAAGCAGCAGCTTCGCTAACGGCGAACTGACGCCATAACATACTGCTGCCAAAATCGCATAAAGAACCGCTTTTTTCGTTTTTCCCATCGCATTTCCAACTTCTGTATCCAATTCTACCGGAGAAAAGCGGCACAGACTCCAAATTCAAGCGGTTAAATCTCGTTTTTCTCCAGACCACAGCGTCTTGCAGGCTTTGCTTGCCCAGCCATCGTCCCGCAGCAGCGCCCGCCCGACACCGATCAAATCAGCCACACCTTGCGCCAGCAACGCTTCCGCTTCCCGGGGCGTCGTAATCCCGCCGGTCAGAATCACCGGCAGCGCAGCCTTCTGTTTCACAGCCAGCGTCATATCGGAGAAATATCCCGGCTTGGTCGAAAATGGATGATTAAATCCGCTGAAACTGCCTGAGATATCCAGAATATCGATCCCTGCCTTCTCAAAGGCCAGCGCCGCCCGCACACAATCGGAAATCGTGTTGCCGCCATCCTCATAATCGCAGCCGCC
>CALCQT010000608.1 GCA_937894825.1 uncultured Anaerolineaceae bacterium | reverse complement strand
CGATTTCAGAAAAAAGAACGCGGAAAGTATTCCCGCCAGCAAAATCAGCGCCGGCAGCAGCCATCCGATCAGGCGTTTTCCGCTCCGTTTCCGGGGGACGGATTCAAAAGACAACGCCGCCTGGTTTTCGTCACCGTCATCCGGAAGCGCGTTTTCGGCGCTTTCCCCCCTGTCCGGGGAAATCGGCTCGGAAGCAGGGATACCCTTCTCAGGCTTGGCTTTAGAACGTGTCATCCGATCGGTCCTCCCTGGCCAGATCCGCCCGAAAAGCCTGAAAATCCAGATAATCCTGTAGAATCCAGGCCGCGGCAGCGGCATCCAGGTGACCGCGCCGTTTTCCGCGCGGCACATTCATCGCGACATAATTCGCCTTGACCGCGTTGGTCGAACCGGACTCGTCCCACAACAACACCTCACCGCTGAAATGTTCGCGGATGGACTCGGCGACCTTCTCGGCGTGCCTGGCGGATGGGCCAATTTCGCCCTCCGGACCCAGCGCCTGACCGACCAAGATCACTTCCGCCCCGGATTCAGTCGCGGCCGCCGCGATAGCCTGCGCATCCGCATCCCGGCTGACATGCCGGATCACGCGCAGCGGGCTGGCGGAAATCCCCAGCGGATCACTGAGCGCCAGTCCGATATTTTTCTCACCCGGATCCACCGAAAGAATCCGTCTCTGAACTTTCATAATTTCTATACCTCAGTCAATCTTGTTTTAATCAATTTTGCGAAGCAAGCGAAACGATAATCGACCATCTATGGTCCGGGTGTCAAAAGTATTAACCGCCCCCTACGAGGCAACCGTATAGATAATTTTTCTCCTCCAAATACGAGTGCCGGCTCCAATATCTACTTTTGACACCCCAATCATCTATAAATAAAAGATCCGACTGGTTCTCATTGGTCTAATAAGTCTCCGTCTCAATCCGGATATTGCCCGGAGCGAGCGGGAAACGGGAAATCCACCTCGGCCAGCGCCGGATCAGCGGCGCTTCACCGCTCAATCCAATCTGTTGGAACAGACTGGCAGCGTCCCGGATCGGCCTCCCGGCCAGACCGGCTTTGATCGCTTCCATGTCCGGCACAAAAAACCCCGTCCTTCTCACCCGCATGGTCCACAAAATCGAGTCATCGATACCCGTCTGCGGCAACGTCTCCATCTGCCAGGTAATTACCTCATTCGCCGGGACAAACTCGTCCGCTTTCTGCGCGTCCAGCGTCATTTTCGCGATCACACCAATATCCTGCGCGCTGACGGTACGGATCCGCACCTGCAACGTCTGCCGCAAGTTCAACTGGTCGCCTGCGAATCCGATCCCGGGCGATACTTGTTCATTTGAAATGCTCTCTACCACGGCATAGCCCGGCAAATTCATCCGCAGCGAACCATAGCGTTCCGCTACAGCCTGCTCAACCGCATCCGCAACCTGCGAAAGAATCATATCCGCGGCCCGCGCGTAATCCGCCTGATCCGGTGCGGTGAAATAGCCGTCATCCCCGCCGGCCAGCGCCTCCCGTTGCCGGACAGAAACGCAGCGGTCAAACGGGCTTTCAATCATCATCAGACTCCCCGCCGGCAGATTTCCGGCAGCGCCAGGCGACAAAGCAATCAGTGTGGTTTCCAGTGTTTCCCCGGGAGCAAGATTAATTTCCTGCAGTGTCTCAAACAAAACGGTGGACGATTCGGAAGAAATCAGCGTGCCCGCGGCGATTCGTTGCTCTCGCTCACAGTCGCTGAGCAGGGTGATGGTACCCGACGCGAGTTTCCCGGTACCGCGAAACCGCCCGCTGGCGGGAACCGTCGCCTGCAGCTCCAATGGAATGCGCTCAGACAATGACGGCAGACCACCATTTTGGGTCACCGCAGTCAACGAATCTGAAGTCCAAAAGGGAATGCTCAGACTTTGTTCCGCCGAGGTGGAGGGTAGAATGATCACCGCATGCGGCAGCAAGACAAACAGCATCCCCGCCACGGAAAGCAGCGCCAAAAATGCCAGCCCATAGAGCAATGGCCGGGGTGGTTGTTTGGTCCGCGTCCGTTCTCGTTCCGATTGCAACGCGGCGATTTTCTGCAGATTTTTGTATTCGTCCAGTCCGTCACGACCGGGGATAACATCCAGCCAGTTTTGTGTCTCCGCGGCTTCACGGTTCGTAAAAACCGGAAATCCATGTTCGAGCGCCAGCGAACGAACAAACCCATTTGAGACAACCAACGCGGCCTGCAGATCATCATGTTTCAGCCACATTTTCAACCGCGCCATTTCGATACCGTCCTCAATCACCCGGCCTCGCTTCGGCCAGATCAGGATGACCCGGCGGGCCGCACCGCCCGCGTTGGAGACCTGCCGCAGCTTATCCAAAACGGAGTCGATATTGTCAAAAGGTTGCAAAAGAATGACATCGGTTTTCATGATTTCGAATTATACAGGAGAAGGAGATTTTCCGTTCGAGCGGGATTCCAAATCTGACCAACACCACCTCTCATACCGCCCAATCCTTCACCGCTGCCTCAAATCCCAGTTTCTCACA
>CALCQT010000607.1 GCA_937894825.1 uncultured Anaerolineaceae bacterium | reverse complement strand
CTGGAACGGGAGCTGGTAGGCAGCGTATTACAGACCAATTACCTGAGCATGGGCCCCTACATTCTCGAATTCGAAAATGCCGTAAAAACATTTACCGGCAGCCGCCATGCGATCGCGGTCAACTCCGGCACGGCCGGACTGCACCTCGCGGTGCGCGCGGCGGGCTGGCAGGATGGAGACCGGGTGATCACCACGCCATTTTCGTTCGTTTCCTCAACCAATGTGCTCTTATATGAACGGATCACGCCGGTGTTTGTTGACGTCGATCCACTGACCGGCAACATCGACCCGCAGCAGACGGCCGAAGCGATCGATGACCTGACCGCTTCCGAAGCGCGGGCGAAAAAATGGCTGCCCGAACGGGGATTCCCCGCAGACGGCGCGCTGAAAGGCGTACTGGCGGTGGATGTTTTCGGTCAGCCGGCAGATTATCGGAAGATCCATGAAGCTACCCAGACACACGACCTGAAGACCATTGAGGATTCCTGCGAAGCGCTGGGCGCTGAATACCAGGGGCAACCGGCCGGCCGGCTGGCCGACTTTGGTGTTTTTGCTTTTTATCCCAACAAACAAATCACAACCGGTGAAGGCGGTTTGGTCGTGACCGATTCGGACGAAGGGGCCGCGATGGTCCAGGCCTTGCGCAATCAGGGCAGGGCCGCCGGCGACACCTGGTTGGATCATACGCACCTGGGCTATAACTACCGCATGGACGAACTGAGCGCGGCGCTTGGCGCGGCGCAGATGCGGCGCATCAACGAGCTGATCCGCAACCGCGCGCAGGTCGCGGACTGGTACCGGACCGAACTGGCCGGCGTCGACGGCGTTGCGTGCCCGGCTACCGCCCCCACCACGACCCGTGACAGCTGGTTCGTTTATGTCATCCGCCTGGACAAGGGCATCGACCGCGCACAGGTGTCTGAACGGATGAAGGCTCAGGGCATCCCGGTCCGGCCTTATTTTTCACCCATTCACCTCCAACCCTACATGCGGGAGAAATTTGGCTACCGTCCCGGACAGTATCCTGTGACGGAGGATCTGGGTCGGCGCGGGCTGGCCATTCCGTTTTCCGGGAAAATGACGCTGGAGCAGGTCCGGCAAGTGACCGCCGCGCTTCGACAGGCCATCTAAAGCTACCCGCGATGCTGCAATCCGAAAGCACTCATTATCGATTTCACCCCGCCCGAACACTGGGTTTTTTCGTTCTCATCCCGCTCTTTCTCGTACTGCTGGCGCTGGATGTGGGCTGCTTTTTCCTGTTTATGCGTCAGGAACCCGGATTGCTTTTTTTCCTGCTGCTGATCGCTTCGTTCCTGCTGATCGTTCCGGTTGTCTTTCTGGGATACCGCATCTTTTCGCTGATCTTTTCCGCTTATTCCCTGGGGAGAGAAGGGCTGCGCATCCAATGGGGATTGCGCACGGAATTGATCCCGCTTTCCGAAATCGAATGGATCCGCACACCCAAAGAAATGCCCTATGATATCCCATGGTCCTTTTTGCCCATGCCGGGCGCTTATTCCGGCAGTGTCCGAAGCGAAAATTATCCGCTGATTGAATTCATCGCGTCAGACACGCTGACCATGCTGTTCGTCGGCACGTCCCGCTGCATTTATGCCATTTCCCCGGCCCGGCCGCAGGAATTCATGGCCGCCTTCGACCGCGTTTTACAGATGGGTACACTGAACAAAGTAGAATGGCAAACCATTCGGCCGGTGGACTGGGTCAACGAATCGCTGAAGAACCGGACGGCCCGTTTTTCGATCCGGGGATCGCTCCTGTTGATCATTATCCTGTTACTGTGGGTCGGGTTCCGCTATTCGTCGCGAACAACCATCGGACTGGCCTATTCGGCGAACGGCGTCCCGCAGGTGATTCTGCCGGTTCGTAATGTGCTGATCCTGCCGGCGCTGGCGGTTTTCTGCTGGCTTGCCAATCTGGCCACCGGCGTCCGCCTGTACAAGACAGAACAAAACCGCCAACTGGCCGAACTCTTTTGGGCCGGCAGCGTCGTGATTTCCTTTTTCTTCGTTCTGTCCGCTTTTCTGATCCTGTAAAACGAGCAAATGCAAGTGTAAGCGAGTGTCAATGATACCTTGGTTCCAACGCCACCAAAAGAAAATATTCCGAATGCTGTTCCCCGTCCTGCTCATCGGGTACAGCGGCATCCTGTTCCTGTCCTTCGCCAAAATCCCGATCCACGCCGATTTCGCCTCGCTGGTGCTGGAAGCGCAGGATATGCTGCACGGGAATTTCTTTCTGAGCGGCTGGAACCTGACCGGCGCAACGTTCACTTTCAGTGAACTCCTTTTTTATGCCATCGGAACCGCCGTCTTCGGCGTTCAAATCAAAGCCTATATTTTCGCAACTACACTGATGTTCCTGCTGATGATCCTGCTCGGATTCCTGCTAACCCGAACAGAACAGGAAGATCATCCCTGGCAACGACTGCTGATTTTCTTCGCCATCGCCGGCTTTCCCGGCATTTACTGGTCTGAAAACCTGCGCGCGCATACCGGCATCTTCGTCTATGCCTTTGCCACCGTGCTGTGCCTGCGACAGCTGTCCCGCGCGCGCAGCCGATGGCTGGCTGCGGGATATGTTCTGCTCATCGCCCTGGGAACCATGAGCGACGCGTTCATCCTGCCGGCGATCTGCCTGCCGGTTTTGCTCTTCGGCTTGTTCCATCTGGTATCGAACCGTCCCGATGAACGGTTGTTCAACCGGCGCATCTTCATTCTGACCATCCTGGGAATTGTGGCGGGCGTTCTCCTCTTAAAAGCCTATCTGGCCATCGGCGGCGCAAACGAAAACAGCCTGAGCGGTATGGCTTCTTTTTCAGAGGTTGAGGACATCCCCGTGCGGATAGGGGTGTACATTTCAATCCTTTTGAAAATGTTCGGCTGCGATTTCAGCGGCG
>CALCQT010000606.1 GCA_937894825.1 uncultured Anaerolineaceae bacterium | reverse complement strand
CGTGGCCTGGCTCACTTCGCGATCCACCAGATCTTTCACTTCTTCGGAAAAGTCAAAACCAACCACGATCACTTCACCAGCTTTTCCAGCCTGATCAACAGCATTTCCGGTACCAACGGTGGAACCTTCATTGCAGGCATAGAAACCGGCCAGATCCGGATAGCTGATCATGAAGTCGTCAGCATAATTCAACGCCTTCTGCTTGTCGCCGTCACTGTACTGCACGCCAACGATTTCGATATCCGGGAACGCTGTTCCCAGCTCATCGCGGAATTCATTCTCGCGGGTCATGGTGGTCTGAGAACCGGCCTGCGCATTAATGATCGCGATTTTGCCTTTTCCATCCAGCAGTTTACCCAGTTCCTGCGCGGCAGTGCGGGCGGCAGCGCCGTTGTCGGTCTGGAAAATGACCTGGAATTTGTCGGTATTGGCAAGCGTATCGATCAGAATGGTCGGAATTCCGGCGTCATAAACGGCTTCGATGGCCGGAACCAGCGCTTCCGCATCCATCGGGGCGACCATGATCGCGCTGGCTTTATTGGTGATCTGGTTTTCAACCAGGCTGGCCTGAACAACGGCATCCACTTTTGTTGACGGGGCGTCAAACACAAATTTTACGTCATGACCTTCAGCCACCAGTTCGGCGGTCGCTTCTTCGGCGCCGGCTTTCACTTTCAGCCAGTGCTGGTCCATGGAATCCATGGCGATAAAAGCAATGGTATAGCTATCCGCAGCAAAAGCGGCTGTTGTGATGGAGAGCATCATGGCTAAAACTACGAACAACAAAGCTTTTTTCATTTTCTTCCTCCTGAAATCCACTATAAAACTGCCCACGGCAGTTCTTTCACTAAATCAGTCGTTTCTCCGGAAACGATCAATAAACACCGCTGTAATGATCACAATTCCGATAATAATTTTTTGAATGAACGGAGAGGCACCGGAAAGGTTCAGCCCGTTCCGCAGTGTGGCGATAACCAGCGCCCCCAGCACAGTGCCCGGAATCAGACCTTCGCCGCCAAGCGTGCTCGCGCCGCCAATCACAGAAGAAGCGACAGCGTCCATCTCATAGCCGTCCCCGGCGGTCGGAGCCGCCGAGATGACGTTCGCCGTCATGATCATGCCGGCCCAGGCCGCGAGGAAACCGCTGAACATGTAAACCGTGATCAGTGTGCGGTTAACGTTGACCCCCGAGAGGCGAGTCGCCTCGTAGTTGGACCCCATGGCGTAGGTATAGCGGCCGGTTTTCGTCTTGGCCAGAATAAAGCCAAAAATAAGCGCCAGAATCACCATAATGAAAACCTGATTCGGAATATTCCAGGTCCGCTGCGTGCCGATCTGCGTAAAACCTTTGGGCAGATTCCCGATCGGAATCCCCTGGGTCAGGAAAAGCGCCAGTCCGCGCACCGTCGTCATCGTTCCCATCGTCGCGATAAACGGCGGCAATTTTCCATAAACGATCAACAGCCCATTAATTGCGCCGACAGCCACACCGAACAACAACCCGATCAGAATCGCAATCAATACCGGCCAGCCAGCCCGCATGCAGATCGCCGCCACAATACCCGAACAGGCAATGACCGAACCGATCGAAAGATCAATCCCGGCCGTGATCAGCACAAAAGTCTGACCGATCGCGATAATAATGATCGGGGAAGCTTGTTTCAGAATATTCAGGATATTCATCATGGAGATAAAATTCGGGTTGGACAGCGTAAATACAACCACCAGGGCCAAAAGAGCAATGGCCGTGCTGATCAACTGCGTGGCCTGCCGCGAGAGTTTCTTACCAGTCCGTATTTTCGGTTCAACAGCAGTCTGATTCATACTCGTCCTCGTTTACATGTATTGTGTGGCATATTGCATAATCACTTCCTGATTCGCTTCGGAAGCGTCCAAATCCGCGGTCACGCGCCCTTCGCACATCACGACAATCCGGTCCGCCATGCCCAGAATTTCCGGCAGCTCAGAGGAAACGAAAACTACGCCGATGCCCTGTTTTTTCAGTTCGTTCATCAGATTATAGATATCAACTTTGGCGCCAACATCAATGCCGCGGGTCGGTTCATCAAACAGGATCACTTTCGCCGGTTTGACCAGCCATTTCCCGACCACAACTTTCTGCTGGTTGCCGCCGCTCAGGTTTTTCACCGTCTGCCCGACGCCGGGCGTACGGATCGACAGCTCATTGATGGTAGCGCTGGCCATTGCAACTTCTTTGGCGGTATTCACCACCCCGCGATCGGTGACCATTTCCATGTTCGGCAGCGTCACATTCTGATAAACCGGCATCGAAATACACAGGCCGTCTTTTTTACGGTCTTCCGGAACACAAAAAACGCCGGTTTCAATCGCTTCCAGCGGCCTGTGGATCGAAATTTCCTTGCCATGTAAAAAGACCTGCCCGCCGTCTTTCGGATCCGCGCCGAAAATAGCCCGGATGGTTTCGGTCCGTCCCGCCCCCATCAAGCCGGCAATGCCGAGAATCTCACCCTCCCGTACTGAAAAACTGACGTCCTTAACCGCTCGCCCGGCGGAGAGATTTTTCACCTCGAAGATCGTTTTCCCGGGATTCGTGGGGACACGGGGGAATTTCTCTTTCAGTTCACGCCCAACCATGTACCGGATAATCGCTTCCTGATCCGTATCTTCATAGTTAAGCGTCGCAATATGCTGTCCGTCCCGGATGATCGTGACCCGGTCGGCGATCGCAGCCAGTTCCTCCAGGCGATGGGAAATATAGATGATCCCATGTCCCTCGCGTTTCAGGACGTTGATGATCGTGAACAATTCGTCAATTTCCTTCACCGTCAAGGCGGAAGTCGGCTCATCCATAATGATGATGCGAGCGTTGGTCGAGATAGCCTTGCCGATTTCAACCATTTGCTGCTTGGACACCGTCAGATCTCCCACCCGGGTGGTCGGATCCAGATCGACATTCAGCCGGTCTAAAATGGCCTGGGCGTCTTCAATCTGCTTTTTCTGATCCAGGAATAATATTTTTTTCGGTTCACGTCCCAGATACATATTTTCCGCGATGGACAGGTGACGGCAGAGATTCAGTTCCTGATGGATGATACAGATCCCTTTATCCTGCGCCGCGCGTGGATTCGGGAAAACAGTTTCCTCACCATTGATCAGGATCGTCCCTTCATCTTTGGTGTAGACACCGGAAAGAATTTTCACCAGCGTGGATTTACCGGATCCGTTTTCTCCCACCAACGCGTGAACCTCACCGGGACGGAGATCAAAGTTCACATGATCCAGCGCTTTGACTCCCGGAAACGATTTGGATATATCTAATAATTGCGCCAGATATTCGCTCATGATGAACAATTACCTTTCGAAAAATAAGCTGGGGTAAAATGACTGTTTTTTCGGCAGTGGTGCATACAAATAGGGGGACCGGTCTTCTTTTCAAAATCTGAATTCCGGGTCATACCCGCTCATACAGACCGCATAAAATAGTATATACTATTTCCTATCCTTCCCAAATGGCATAAAAACAAGAAAAGAAGGTTGTCACGAAAAAGCAGGAAAAAAATTTCAGAGAAATGTGTCGCTATTCACTTGACAAAGAGGATTTCAATCGATTTTGTGCATTAAAGTGACAATTCAGGCGAGAAAATACTACTGTTTGTATTGCTTCACTTTATACACAGAAAAACTGCAAGGATTTCTCAACTTTAAGCACGCGATAGACTATGGGTGATTTATGTTCAGAAAAAAGATCAGTTATCATTTTTACGCCATCATCGCAATTTTGGGCTGGACACTGGCTTACGTCTATACCAAATTATCACTGCAGCATTATACGCCGATCTCCATCGGGTTTCTGCGTTACTTCTTTGCCTCGCTCCTTTTGATCCCTGTTCTGATCATCGGGCGGATCCGCCCGCCGCACAAAGAGGATTTCCTCTGGTTTCTCGCCTCGGCCACCTGCGGATTTTCACTCTACATGGTGGTTTTTAACATCGCGATGACACAGGTGACCTCGGCAACCAGCAGCGTCATTGTCGCTACCGCGCCCATTTTCACCGCGGTATTGGCATGGCTCCTGCTTAAAGAAGCACTCAAACTTTACCAATGGGCGGCTGTCTTCATGCAGTTCTGCGGGATTTTAGTGCTGACGCTCATCAATGGCAGTTTCTCCTCCAATACCGGCGTCCTGCTGTTGCTTCTCTGCCCGATCATGCTGGCAATTTATAACCTGATCCAGAAAAAACTGACCCGGAAATATTCGCCGCTGCAAGTCACGGCTTACAGCATCCTGCTGGGGACGATCATGCTGGCTGTGTTTTCCCCAACAGCCTTCCGCGAATTGAAAACCGCGCCAGTGAACCAGGTCATAAACATCCTGATTCTGGGGATTTTCTCCAGCGCGATCGCCTATGTGGCCTGGACGCAGACACTCTCAAAAGCGCCAAAAACTTCCCAGGTGACCATTTATATGTTTCTGATTCCGTTTTTGTCGGCGCTGACCGGCTTCCTGATCGCGGGGGAACACCTCGAATTGCCGACCGTCGTCGGCGGGATCGTGATTATCCTGGGGATGCTGCTTTTCAACAAGGATGCAGTGGTGTCCAAAGCGGAATCGGATGCACTGTAAGTTCAGGAACCTTCGGCTGGGGATACGCTTCGAGCGGTCCGGCTGATTCCTCAAAGCCCTGAACCGCCACGGCATAAGGCTGCCCCGTCTCCGTGCGCCAGGTTTCCTCGCTCGTTCCGTTCGCCGTCGCACCTGCCAACGCCCGCAATGCCTTTTCATGCGGTCCCAGCAACGTGCCCAGCCATCCCGGCAAGCCCCGCTTCTCCACGAAATGCCCGCTGACGATAAGTCGCTCCCGCGCACGCGTCATGGCGACATACAGCAACCGTTTCAGCTCCGCTTCCTCCTGCTGTCGCTCCTCTTGAACCGACAACGCATACCCCAATGAAGGCGGATCGGTCCGCACATTCAGCCCCCAGGTTTGCGACAGCCTGATCCATCCGGTTTGAGGGCCGCGGCTGTAGCCGGCATCCGCCAGCACCACACAGGGAAATTCCAGCCCTTTCGACTTATGAATCGTCATCAACTGCACCGCGCCCGCTGAATCCGGCGGCGCTTCCCCTTCACGGGCACCGGCATCATTCAGGCTTTCAATAAAGGTCAGAAAATCCGTCACCAGCGTCAGGCCGCTTTTTTGCGCGTCCGAGATCAGTTTATCCAAATTGCGTCCCTTTCGGCTGTCCGGCGCAGACGCCAGCCAGACCCGATAGCCGGTGCGCTCCACCAGCGTCGCGATCAGGTCATCCACCGGCACCCGGTCCGCCAATGGAATCAACTCCTGCAAAATGTCACCCGCCCAATCCAGTGTATGCCGGTCCGCATCCTCCAGGTCCGGCAAATCCTGCTGCAACGCATTCCAAAAATGACTCGGCGCTCCATCCATCCTGGCCGGCCAGCGCAGCCGGGTAAGCGCCGCTTTCGACAATCCGATCACCGGACTGAGCAGAAATCCGGCCAGCGCCAGGTCGTCATAAGGATCCGCCACGGCCCGCAGCATGTTGAGCACATCGCGTACCTCCGGACGAGCGTAGAACCCTTTACCGGAAATTGTGACATACGGAATACCCGCCTGCTGCAGCGCTATTTCGTAGATGGAAAAACCGGAAGAAGCCCGAAACAACAGCGCAACCTCATCCCAACTTTTCAAATCCCCGCGCCGCATTGCTTCATGCAAGCGGTCCGCCAGCAGACCGGCCGCGGCCATTCGGGCATTCTCACGGGACAGCGGGTCATAACCCAGCAGGAACGCCATGTGGGCGGCAGACTCCTCCCCGGCTGGGATTTGCCGCATGGCCTGCAGCGGTGAAAATGGGATTTCGTAACCTGCAGTCACTTCCGCTTCGCTACCCATCGCCCGGCGCAGAAAATCGCCGCTGACGTCCAGCAATTCGGAATGGGCGCGATAGGTCTGGTTCAGCTCCCGCTGCAATCCGCCGCTCGCCGCGATGCTGCGCTGTACC
>CALCQT010000605.1 GCA_937894825.1 uncultured Anaerolineaceae bacterium | reverse complement strand
ATTTGGGCAGTTTTTCGGTTACGCCATTCCCCGGGCTGCGGGTTTCCTATATGGTTCTTCCGATCTGCCTGATCGATCGCTTATGCGATAAATATTGTTATGAACGTTCCTTTGTGCCCTTCCTGACACAAAAGACGTTGGAGCTTTTTATGCGGGAGGGACATTGGGAATGCCATGTCCGTAAAACGTTAAAGCACCAGCGGGAGAAACGCGACCGAATCATTACCGCGCTGGAAACAGAATTCGGTAAGCGGATCCAAATCCATGCAAAAGAAGCCGGGCTTCACCTGTTGGCGGAGGCCCTATGGGATACGGATGAAGACGATCTGGTCCGGCGGGCTGCCCGGATGGACGTTGGGGTGGAACCGGTATCCAGTTTTTGGTCCCGTCCCGAATCGCAACAACAGAAAAGCGTTTTGATCAATTATGGCGGAATAAAAAAAGAAGATATTCCTGACGCAATGAGTGCATTGACGCGTGCCTGGAAATGAAAAAACACGATTTATAGAACAACATACTATCTTAGGAATTTTGCTTTTGACACCCGCATCAAATTTGATTTAACCTGCATGCTGTCTTTTGTAGCAAAACTGGTCCCATTGCTTTCTTCCAAACTGGATCTTTCAAAATCAGTTAGTTGATGTTAACCTAAACTCCGGAAAGTCAAAGGAGCCGGATCACCGGCGCCGATATCTCTTTACGGAAGGAGGTTGATGTATGCGAAAAATTATTCTCATCGCTTTATCTGTACTTGTGTTTTTCTGTTTGTTCCCGATCACTGCCCATGCCGCTTATGAGACGTGGAACGAAGTCGTTGACGATATGCACGCAGTTTTGGATGAGGCTTACAACATTTACCTGACAGGGGACGCAAAAGCGGCTAAGGATCAGGTGGATGTCGCTTATTTCCAGTTTTATGAAAAGCTGGGTTTTGAAAAAACCGTGATGGCGTACATTTCGGGAGATCGGGCGGCCCAGGTCGAATATCAGTTCAGTTTTGCAAAAAAAGCCATTAATGCCGGTCAGCCCGAGAGTGAAGTGAAAGAATCGCTGGATACGCTGGCGGCTTATCTGCGAGAAGACGCCAACCAGTTGGACGGGAAAAAGGAAAGCCAGGCCGGTGTGTTTTTGGCTTCACTCCTGATCATCACACGCGAAGGCTTTGAAGCGATCATCATTGTGGGCGCAATTATCGCTTATTTAATAAAATCGGGTAATCAGGATAAAACCAAAGCGGTGTATTGGGGTTGTATCATCGCATTGGCTGCAAGCGTCGTTATGGCCGTTATTCTGAAGCAATTGACGGTGGTAAGCGGCGCGAATCAGGAAATCATCGAAGGCGTGACGATGCTGATTGCGGTGGTTGTGCTGTTCTATGTCAGCAACTGGATGATCTCCAAAGCGGAAGCGGACGCCTGGGTGAACTATATTGAAGGATCGGTCCAAAGCTCGGTCTCGCGCGGCAGTCTTTTTTCCCTCGCGTTTGCTGCCTTTTTGGCAGTGTTCCGGGAGGGTGCCGAAACAATTTTATTCTATCTGGCCTTAATGGCGGATACCAAAACCTATCACAATATGATTTGGGTCGGTCTCGGCGTTGGCTGCGTACTGCTGGTTGTGATTTATCTCTTGATTCGCTTCCTGAGTATCAAAATTCCGGTTAAGCCGTTTTTCCTGGGGACCAGTATCCTGTTGTTTGTCATGTCGATCTCGTTCATTGGTTCGGGTATCAAAGAGCTGCAGGAAGGGAACGTCATCGGCGTTACCCCGATTTCAGGAATTACGTCAGTCGATATTTTGGGCATTTACCCCACATTGGAGACACTGATCCCACAGGTTATCCTGCTGGTGGTCACGATTATCACGATTATTTTGCAGATCCGGAAATGGAAAAAGACGGACAAATCTGCCCCGGCTGCCTCTGCCTGATCAGCCACTCAACCGTTGGAAGTTCGTTCTCAATCCCGCTTCGGGATGAGAAACAGTTCAAATATTTGGAGGAATTTCTATGAAAAACATGTTATCTCTTGTCCTTGCCGCGATGATGATCTTATCATTTGGCGTGCTTGCCGTAAATGCCCAGGTTGGTCCCGGTGACGTAGCCGGTTTTGAAGAATTTCCGATTGGGGACGATATTGAATTGGGTCCGCTGAACGTGGCCGGTGTTTATTTCCAGCCCGTTGACATGGAACCGGCTGGAAACTTCCTGCCCGCTTCCGAGTCCGATATGCACCTTGAAGCGGACATCTCCGCCCTTCCGAACGAGCTGGGCTACGGTGTCGGCGCTTTCGTGCCCTATCTGACGGTGAAATATGAACTGGAAAATGAAGCCGGCGAAATCATCGAAGGCAACTTCATGCCGATGAGCGCCAGCGATGGACCTCACTACGGCGCGAACGTTAAATTCGGCGCGGCCGGAACGTATAAAGTCCGCTTTATTATCCAGAACCCGGAAGCGCAGGGTTATCTGCTTCATGTCGACAAAGAAACCGGTGTCGAGGGAAGATTCTGGACTGAACCGCTGATTGCCGAATGGGAATTTGATTATATCCCGCGCGTTTGGTAATCCGGGCTGTTGAACTCCTTCATAAAGTCATACCGGGTTATTCGTGTGAACGCGCGAATAACCCGGTGTTTTCGAAATATGAGTTCCATGATTGATTTTTGACACTTAAATTAACTATTGAAAAGGGAATCTTTGCATGCTGAAATACCTTATACAGGTCGTACAAAATTCTCTGATTACAGCAATTCTGATTGCGCTTTTCTATGGGGAGATTTCCAAATCGGGATCAGAGCAAGCGAAGAAATGGCTGAACAGAGGTCTGGTTACCGGGATGCTGCTGGCATTGACGCTGGCCGTTCTAAAACACACGACCGTTTGGATCAACCGGGAATATTTCAATATCGGGATTTTGTCCGTCGCGATCCTGCTTGAAATTCTTTTCTTTGTTTTTTCTGTTTTGCCGTTGGCCGGGAAAAGCGCGCTGACTCCGGAAGCCGTTTGGCGGTTGATCAGTTTTCTGCTGCCGGCTACTTGGCTGCTGTATCGCCTGCCGGATATTTACTTATATCCGACCGAGTTTTTATTGGCCGGAGAGAGCGTTTTTAGCACGGATTTCCTGTTTAAGACCATTGGATTTATCCTCGGATTGACGATTGTGATCCTTTCTGCGCTGGCTTTATATCAGACCGGTTCCCGGTTGCCGGCGCGGTTGGTTCATGGGCTGCTGACAGCGGGGATCGCTGTGAATCTGATCAACCAGGTGGTGACTGTCTTGCAGCCGCTGCTGGCCCGGCGAATCATTCCGATGCAGAAATGGCTTTTTGCGATCATCAAATTTGTCGTAAATCACACAAATTATTTTTTATTCGGCATTCTGATTATTTCCGCAATGATTCCTGTTTTATTATGGTTCCGCAGTTACCATACGCGACAGCCCTATGCCAACCCGGCGGAACACCGGAAGATCCGCGCCGAAGCCAGGCGGCAGCGCCGCTGGAGTTCGGTTGTGCTGCTCGGATTTTTGCTTTCGGTGGTGTCGGTTACGTTTATTAAAACCTACAGTGAACGGGAAGTGGTGCTGTCTCCGGCGGAACCGATGTCCATTGTGGCGGATCAGATCATCATTCCACTCGAACAGGTCAATGACGGCCATCTGCATCGCTTCGCGTTTATCGCGTCCGACGGGACCGAGGTGCGGTTCATTGTGATCAAAAAAAATGAATTTGCCTATGGCGTCGGCTTGGACGCCTGCGATATTTGCGGAGCGACCGGCTATTATGAACGCGACGGAAAAGTGATCTGTAAGCTTTGCGATGTCGTGATGAATATCTCCACCATCGGGTTCAAGGGCGGCTGCAATCCGGTCCCCCTGGGCTACATGATTTCTGATGGGAACATGGTTATTGAGGCTGAAGACCTTGAAAATGAAAAAGGACGATTTGCCTAAAAAGGCGGTGTTATGTTTTTTCGAATGATGAATGGCGCGCTGCTGCGGCAAAAAGGTAAAATGCTGATGATTGCGTTCACGATCGCGCTGGGCGCGTCGCTTGCCACCGCAATGTTGAATGTGATGCTGGACGTCGGTGACAAAATCAACCAGGAACTTAAGACCTATGGCGCCAATATCAACGTTGTTCCGAAAGAAGCTTCCCTTCTGGACGACCTTTACGGTGTGGATGAACGGTCCGGCGTGTCCAATAAATACCTGCAGGAGTCGGAACTGGGCCGCATCAAGACGATTTTCTGGGCCTTCAATATTGTTGATTTTGCACCGTTTCTGGATACGAAAGTCACGCTGAATGGTGCGGTTGAAAATGTCGAACTGGCCGGGACCTGGTTCAGCCACCACCTGGATCTGCCGACCGGTGAGTCGTTGGATACCGGCATGATCAACATGAAGAACTGGTGGGATGTCAGCGGCGATTGGATCACGGATGCAGAGGAGGATTCCGCCATGGTGGGCAGCCTGCTGGCCGGCCGTCATCAGATCGCTCCCGGGGATGTGATTTCAGTCGCCGGGAAAAACGGTCAAAAAACGCTGACCGTCAAAGGCGTGTTCAATACCGGCAGCGATGAGGATGAACTGATTTATGTCCCGCTGAAAGTTGCCCAGGATCTTGCCGATCGCGCCGGATTGGTCAGCCGGGTGGAAGTGAGTGCGTTGACAACGCCCGATAATGAGCTCTCCCGGCGGGCTGCACAGAATCCGAAAAGTCTCTCGATTAAAGAATGGGAAACCTGGTACTGCACCGCGTATGTGAGCGCCATTTCCTATCAGATTCAGGAAGTTATCACCGATTCGGTCGCGAAACCGATCCGCCAGGTGGCGGAATCGGAAGGGGCGATCCTTGAGAAAACGCAGTTGCTGATGGTTCTGATCACGATCCTGAGCCTGATCGGCGCGGCGCTGGGGATATCCAACCTGGTGACGGCCAGCGTGATGGAACGCAGTCGTGAAATTGGGCTGCTGAAAGCAGTTGGCGCGAATGATTTCCCGATTTCGATGCTGGTTCTGACCGAAATTTTGCTGATGGGTCTTTTGGGCGGCGTGATCGGGTATTTCGCCGGTCTGGGTTTCGCGCAAATCATTGGCCATTCGGTGTTCGGATCCGCCATTGATATCAAGCCGATGGTGATTCCGCTGGTGGCGGTGCTGGTGTTCCTGGTGACGCTGGCGGGCAGCATTCCCTCGATCCGGTTTCTGCTCTCTTTGCGTCCGGCGGAAGTTTTGCACGGCAGGTAAACACAATGAGAAAACAAACCATGTATCTGCGCATGATCACGGCCTCGCTGGTGCGACGCCGCTCAAGAATGCTGGTAGCGCTGCTGGCGGTGGCGGTAGGCGCGACCATCCTTTCCGGACTGGTGACGATTTATCATGACATTCCGCACCAAATGGGACAGGAGTTCCGTTCTTATGGCGCCAACCTGATTCTGGTGCCATCCGGAGAAGAAACCTCCCTGAGCGGGACCGACGTCAAAGAGGCGGTGAGCTATTTCCCGTCCGATTCTGTGGTCGGCGTTGCGCCCTACCGCTATCAGGCAGTGAAGATCAACGAACAACCGTTTATGGCGGCCGGCACAGATCTCGCAGAGGTCCGGAAAACCAGCCCCTATTGGTTCGTGAACGGTCAATGGCCGGAAGAACCTGGGTCGATTCTGGTGGGAACGGCCGTGGCGGACCTGATCCGCCTGGTTCCCGGCAGCCAACTGACCATTACCGGAAATGATGCCAACGGCAAGGTTTTCAGCCGGGATTTTACACTGTCCGGGATTGTTCAGACCGGCGGAAAAGAAGAAGAATTCATCTTCATGTCTATGGCGGATCTGGAAGACGCCATGGGGGACCTGGATGTGATTGATGTGGTCGAATGCAGCATTTCCGCATCCGGCACACAGTTGAATTCTTATGTCCAACAGATTGAGGCGAGCGTTCCGGCGGTGACTCCGCGGCTGGTCAAGCGGGTCACCGAGTCTGAAGGGACCGTTCTGACGAAACTCCAGGCCCTGGTTTACCTGGTGACCGTCGTCGTGCTTTTGCTGACCATGATCTGTGTGGCGACAACGATGATGGCGGTCGTGACGGAGCGGCGGAAAGAAATCGGATTGAAAAAAGCGCTGGGTGCGTCGAACGAAAGTGTCACAAAAGATTTTTTGGGCGAAGGATTGATTTTGGGAGCCTTTGGCGGCCTGCTTGGTGTGGGGCTCGGCTTCATTTTTGCGCAGACGGTCAGTTTGAATGTTTTTACCCGTCCGATCTCATTCCGGCTTTCGATGATTCCAGTCACGATCCTGATCTCAATTCTGATCACCGGTCTGGCCTGTCTGCTCCCGGTCCGCAGTGCGGTTGATGTGGATCCGGCAATTGTTTTGCGCGGCGAATAGAGGAAAACGATTCATGAATTTATTAGAACTGAAGGAAGTTTCAAAAATTTACGGCACACTGAAGGCGCTCAATAATATTGATCTTTCTGTCCCGAAAGGCGAATGGCTGGCAATCATGGGGCCATCCGGTTCCGGAAAAACAACCATGATGAATATTGTCGGCTGCATGGATAAGCCTTCGAACGGATCGGTTATTTTGGACGGGGTGGATATTTCAAAAGAAAATCCTCGCAGCCTGACCGCAATCCGCCGCGACAAAATTGGCCTGATCTTTCAGCAATTCCATCTGATCAACTATCTGACCGCGCTTGAGAACGTCATGGTGGCGCAGTATTATCACAGCCTGCCGGATGAAAAAGAAGCCATGCAGGCGCTGGAACGGGTTGGTTTGGCTGGCCGAGCCAAACATTTACCCAGTCAGCTGTCCGGCGGCGAACAACAACGGGTCTGTATCGCGCGGGCGCTGATCAATTATCCGATGCTGATTCTGGCGGATGAGCCGACCGGTAACCTGGATGAGGCCAATGAGAATATCGTGCTGGATATTTTCCGTCAGCTGCACCGCGAGGGCAGTACCATCGTTGTCGTCACGCATGATCCGGAAGTCGCGGAAGAAGCGGAACGAATCGTTGTTTTGGAACATGGAAAGATTGCCAGGATTGAGGACAATCACCGGGGAGAACAGGAGGAAGGATGAGGAAAAGAGTTTTTGGTTTGTTGTTGATGCTGCTGTTTTTTTCTTTTCTGGTAACGGGATGTAAGCGTAACACTGCCTATAAAGATGGCATTTATGTCGGAAAAAGCGCAAAGGATGACCGCGGTGCGTACGGAGAAACAACCATCACGATCAGCGGAAGTGAAATCACCGACTGTGAATTTGAAACCTGGCAGGCGGACGGAAGCCGGAAAGATGAGAATTATGGCAAAGTGATCGGAGAAAATCCCAGCGCCGACTATTACGAAAAGGCGCAGACTGCTGTGCGGGCGATGGCGCAATATGCGGAACAGCTGGAGGAAGTAAAAAAACTGTCCGACGTGGACGTTATTTCCGGAGCGACGATCTCATACAACCAGTTTGTCGAAGCGGTTGAGGACGCGTTGCATCAGGCGAAGGAATAATTTCGAGGTTATTTTTTTTATCAGGGGGAAAAATGGGTACGAGAAATTTGAAAGGGTTGATTGTGGCAGTGCTGGGGCTGTTGGTGATTCTGGTCCCACTGCTGATATTTCCGCCATGCAGCCACATGCTTGAATTGGAAGGCGGGGGTGAAACCCCGATGAAATGTTTCTGGAGCGGGCGGGCTGAGATTGGGATTGGGTTCCTGATTCTCTGCGCGGGTTTGTTGTTGATTTTCGGCAAATCCGCCGAGACACAGCGCTTTGTTTCAATTTTTGCCATTCTGACCAGCCTGGTCGGAATCGCCATCCCGGCTTTCCTGATCGGCGGTTGTGCAATGAAAACGATGACCTGCCGGACGACGACCTTCCCCGCGCTTTATATTTTGCACGCGCTCTCGATCGTTGTCTGCGTCCTCAATATCGTCAACGCGGGTAATCGCGACGCCGGAACTGCGAGCGGCTCTTTGTGAAGAATCAGGCGTTGACGACGTATGTGATTGCGTTGAATAATCTCCGGCGAAAATCGAGGCGCAGTGCCGCGCTGATTTTCCTGGTCGCGCTGTTTGCATTCATGCTTTTCAGCGGAAGTATTCTGATTAAGAGCCTTGAGAACGGTCTTAACAGCCTGTCCGACCGGCTGGGGGCGGATATCATGGCGGTTCCTTATGGCTATGAAGCAAAACTGCAAGAGGCCTTGCTGCGGGGTGAACCGAGCACGTTCTATTTTAATTCCGGCGTTGCGGAAGCTATCGCCGGCGTCGAAGGCGTTCAACGAACTTCACCGCAGATCTATGTCGCCACGTTGCGCGCGGGCTGTTGTTCCTACCCGATCCAACTGATCGGATATGATCCTGAGACAGATTTTATTATCCGCCCCTGGGTCTCTTCCATGGTGGATCCGAAGCTGGCAGACGGTGATATTTATGTCGGCAGCAGCATTAACGCGGAACCGGGGCAGGAACTTCAATTTTTCGGGTTGACATTCCGGGTGGCTGCCCGGCTGGATAAAACCGGCATGGGGTTCGATACTTCCGTTTTTATGAGTCTGGACACCGCCCGAAAAGCGGCTCGGGAAGCGGAACGGCTGCAGCAGAATCCGCTTGCGCAGGACGCGAATTTGATTTCTTCCGTGATGATCCGGCTGGCCAACGGGTATGATGTCAAAGAGGTCGCGAACCGGATCCTTCAGGCTTATGCGCTTGACGGCGTGCACGTGGTGGTGGCAAAAAATGTGATCAGCGATGTCTCGGGCAGTCTGCAGGGGCTCACCGTTTATGTCGCCATCCTGGCAGGAATTTTGGGACTGGTCTCTGTGATTGTGCTGGTGATTGTTTTTTCAGTCACCTTCGCCGAACGGAAAAGAGAATTCAGCCTGTACCGGGTTCTGGGCGCGACAAAAAGAAAACTGGCCGGAATCGTGCTGATGGAAGCCGTCCTGATCGGCTTGGCTGGCGCCCTGTCCGGGATCGCCGCCGCTGCGCTGGTGGTATTTCCTTTCAGCATGTATATCCAATCGGTGGTCGGGCTGCCATATTTGCAGCCTTCCGCCGGCATGATTTTGCTGATCGGCGGGATCTGTTTCCTGATTTCTTTTCTGACGGGGCCACTGTCCTCGCTTTATACGGTGCTGAAGCTGGGAAAGTTCGAGCTCTACA
>CALCQT010000604.1 GCA_937894825.1 uncultured Anaerolineaceae bacterium | reverse complement strand
ACGATTTCCCGCGGCGTTTTCCCGCTGTCCTGTACCATGTCCACCAGTTTCTTCCCGGTAGAGGTATTGACCGTCTTCGCATCCACCAGCCGGATAATGTCCGCCAGGTCCTGCGGCCGAATCTTCAGATCCGACACACTCAGCCCGCGCTCATTCACAACACGCAGCACTTCATTCATCATCCAATTGGAAACCCGCTTATTATCGCCCTGATAGGCCTCGCAGGCCGCTTCAAAGAACTCTGAGGTATCCCGCTCGGCAGTCAATATGGACGCATCGTATTCCGGCAGCCCCATCGACTCAATAAAGCGTGCCCGGCGCTCCAGCGGCAATTCCGGCATCTTCCCTTTGACTTCCGCCAGAAATTCTTCCGTAATATGGACCGGCATCAGGTTCGGTTCGCGGAAATAACGGTAATCCGCCGCCGTTTCCTTGGATCGCATCTTCCGCAGCTCCTGTGCGTCATTATCCCATTCGATCGTCCACTGCTCGATGGCGTTGCCGGCTTTGGTCTCGCGGATCTGACGTTCAATTTCAAAATTGATCGCCATGCGGACCGCTTCAATCGAGTTAATATTCTTGATCTCGCATTTCTTGCCCAATTTCGTCTCGCCTTTCGGACGGATCGAAACGTTGGCGTCACAGCGCAGATGGGCTTTTTCCATGTTCGCTTCGGAAATCCCCAGCCAACGCAGCAACTGGCGCAGACGCATCAGATAGGTAGCCGCCTCGTCCGCCGAATGCAGATCCGGCTGGGTCACCATCTCGACCAACGGCACACCGCAGCGATTCATGTCGATCAGGCGGATATCCCCTTCATTCTTCGTCTTCCCGGCATCCTCTTCCATGTGAAGATTGTCAATATGGCAGCGAATCTCCCGCCCGTCATCCATCAGAAAATCCAGGTATCCGCCGCGGCCGATCGACATATCATTCTGGGTGATCTGATACCCCCCCGGGAGATCGGCATACAGATAATTCTTCCGATCGAAGAAAGAGTCCATATTAATATGGGAATTCATGGCCAGACAAAGAATCAGCGCCTTTTCCACCATCGCTTTATTCGTGCTCGGCAACGCCCCCGGCTGACCGGTGCAGGTCGGACAGATATTGGTATTCGGGGCATCCCCCCAGGAATCCGCCTTGCAGCCGCAGAAGGCTTTCGTTACCGTGTTCAATTGGATATGGGTCTCAAGCCCGATTATCACTTCATAATCAGTCATCGTCTTTTCCTCCCTTTAGCGAAGCACTGCCGGTTTTACAGTACGCCAGTCGTCAGCGCTGGTGGCTTGTTCAAACGCATAGGCAGCCCGCAGAATTTTTGACTCGCAATAGTCATACCCTGTGGCCTGCAGGCCAATCGGCAGCCCTTCCGCGCTCAATCCGCAGGGGAAGCTGATTCCCGGTGTGCCGGCAAAATTCATCGGAGAAGTGAACTGATCCGCGAATTGCATCAGCAGCGGATCCGAAGCGGTCGCGCCGCCAAATTGAAAAGCGGGGGACGGTGTTGAAGGCGTCAGGATCACATCCAGCCGATACTTGCCAGCCGGATCAAAAGCTTCGTCAAAGTCGCGGCGGATCAGGGCACGGGCCTGCTGCGCGCGCCGGTAATAAATCTCATAGTATTTTTCCTGGCTGGCAAACATCCCGGTTAAAAGACGAAGTTTTGCCTGATAGCCGAAACCCTCGCCGCGGCTCTTATAATAAAGCTCATACATGTCCTGTATAGATTCTTTGGTAGTATGGCCATATTTCAGCCCGTCAAAGCGCTGCAGATTGGAATAAGCTTCGATCCGGGTAATCACAAAATAAGCCGGTACAGAGTATTTTGTGTTCGCCATCGGCACATCTTCAACGATCTCGGCGCCCAGGTTGCGGAAAATTTCCGCTGCCCGCCAGACGCCCTTTTCGATTTCGGGATCAATCGCCGTAGAGGCATATTCACCGTCATCATTCAAATAAGTGATTTTCAGATAATCCGGAGAGATCCCGATCCGCAGCCCTTTGACGCCTTTTTCAAGCTCAGCCAGATAATCTTCCACCGGAACACGCCCGGTGACATTATCGCGCGGATCAAACCCCGCCGTCTCGCGCAACACCAGCGCCGCGTCTGACACGGTGCGGGTCAGCGGGCCCATCGTGTCCATGGAAGAAGCAAATGGGATCACACCATAGCGCGAAACCCGGCCATAGGTCGGCTTTAATCCAACCACACCGGTGAACGCGGCCGGTTCACGAATCGAACCACCGGTATCCGTCCCCAGAGAAATCGCCCCTTCATTCGCGGAAACGGCAGCAGCCGAACCGCCGGATGACCCGCCGGGAACGTGGTCCAATGCCCAGGGGTTACGCACAGTTGGTTTGAAGGCGGTTGTTTCATTCGAGCCCCCGAAGGTGAATTCGTCCAGGTTCACTTTTCCGAACATCACCGCGTCAGCCTGATCCATGCGCTCAATTACAGTGGAATTATAGGGCGGCTTCCATCCGTCCAGAATTCTGGAAGCGGCTGTGGTCCGGATTCCTTTGGTGCAGTAGACGTCCTTCGCCGAATAAGGCACCCCGGCCAGCGGTCCCACCGCCTCGCCGGCGGCAATCTTTCGATCCACTTCCGCGGCTTTCTCCATTGCATGTTCTTTGGTCATTAAAATAAAGGCATGCACTTTTTCGAGGTCTTCCGGCGTTTCCACCGGCGTATCCAGCGAACCGGGCCGGCCATCGACCGCCGCCACCTGTTTCAGGGTCGCTTCAAGAAGTTCAGTCGCTGAAACTTTCTTCTCCCGAATCAGTTTTGCCTGTTCAATTGCGGATAATGCTGTTAAGTCTGTCATCATTTACCCCAGCTTCTGATGCGGAACATCGGGAGAGACAATATAGCCATCCAACGATCTTGGCGCCTGCGCGATGATCGACTCAGGATTTTCGAAAGGTGTCCAAATATCTTCACGCAACGGTGCCTGGATTTCGCGCGGGTATGGATTCCCATGAATGACAGGGGGCAGATCCGCATTCAGTGGAATTGCCGCTAATTCATGGATGACTTTTAATTGTTCGTTCATTTTGGCGCGGATAGAAACAGCCTCTTCAGGAGTCAGCTCCACTTCAGCAACTTGCACAAATTCATTAAACATCTCAATCGTAATGGTTTCATCTTCCATACAGAACCTCTTCTAAAAGATTTGGGGAACCGAGTACGCTGCTTCAGATAGCAAAAAGAAACCGAAAAACCTTCTCGGTGCGCAAGCCTAATTCTACCAAACATATCGAAATTGAACCCGGCAGACCTTTCGAAAAGTGCAGCAAGCCACGGGTCATCGCCTGCAATGATATAATCCTTAGCGACAGACCGGCGTGGCCGTCTCTCCGGGATCCAATGAAAAGAATTCGCACACTGCTCAAACCAATTTGCCTTTTCCTGCTTGTCTGCGCATATCTGGTATTTCTGAACCGCAGCGGTAAATTCAATATCGCTTATCACGACCGGGAACTCAGCGCGATTCAGCCGGACCAGGGGTTCGCATTTCTGGCCGACGCCGGCGACCCCAACATCGCCAGGGGCAAACTGCCGGTGGCCATTCTTGAAGACGGACACGAGCTTCAAAGGGATTTTACGCACACGACCGAGACCGTCCGTCTGGAAGGGAAAGGCAGTTTCGTCGTCTGGGAAAACGGCATTCTTTGTTTTTCAGCATCCGATAATACCAATCCCATGGAGAACGGACGAGTTTACGAGGTCATCTATCCGGCCATCGCCGGAAACCGGCTGGCGCGTTTTGTATACGCCAGCTGCGGACTTTTCTTTCTGCTGACAATGCTGAGTTATGCACCGATCGTTATTCGAGGTCTGGGAAAACAGCTCGCGGGCCTGCGCGGCAATCCATTGGCGCTGCTGCCCGGCCTTGCCGCAATCCCATTCTCTTTCTTCGCATTCCGCTTTTTGCTCCGCCAGTCCCTGTGGGCGGATGAAATCTATACGCTGAGCCACTATTGCCTGGATCCGGACCTTTTTTACGCCGCGACGACTTACGATTTTCCGAATAACCATATCTTTCTGAATCTGATCCTCTCTGCCTGGCTGCGCCTGGTAAAGATTATTTCATTGGATCAGGCAGTTTTCACCCCCTGGATCGTACGGCTGCCACTCTTTCTGTTTGGCGGGCTGACCATCTTTTTCACCGTGAAAAGCGCCGGTCAAAGCGGAAAAGCCGCCCGGATGATCAGCGCTATCATACTCTGCACAACACTTCCTTTTTATGCCTGGGGAACGCAGATTCGGGGATACAGCCTGAGTCTTTTTCTGATCAGCCTGCTTTTTTATCTGATTCTCCTGCACCGGCGCAAACCGGCCCGCGCAACAGCTGCGGGGGCAACAGTCACTTCGGCGCTTCTGATGTATACGCTGCCATTTAATGCCGTTTTCGTGGCAGCCATGCTGCTTTTCCTGTTTATCGAAATGCTCCTGACCCGTGGCGCCGGTCAGACACAGGGTTCGCCGCATCCTCAAACAATTCGCGAGAAGATCGGTTGTTTATTGAGGCAACCCGCAACGAAACTGCTCATCGCGTTATTGTTCGGATTGTTGCTGACCATGCTGCTTTATTACCCGGTTGGCGATCAGCTCCTTGAGGTGTATTTGCCGGGGAAAGCTTACGCCCCGGTCAGTGGCAGCGATCAGTTGAGCAATTTCTTCCATACCAACCTTCAACTGAATTTTGCCGGACTTCTGCAGGGCTTCTTTCAGGGAAGAACCTGGCTGGCACTCATCGCTGTCGCCGCCGTGGGCTTCCTGCTTTTCGCAAAAAAATCGAGGGAAATCTTCAGCTACCCGGTCCGGTTATCGGCCGCGGTGATCCTCATCCCGTTCCTGCTGTGCGGTCTGACCGGATATGCGCCTTTCAACCGCAATTTTTTGCCGTTGCTGCCCATCTGTGTGCTGCTGGTTTCTTCCTGGATCGGTTCCGCCGCGCAGGCCATTTTTCGCGGCCGATGGCTGGCTGTTTTTATGGCCGCGCTCTTCCTCTGCGCGAATATCGCATTTGCTGCCAATCTCAACCGGATCCGGACGGAGCTGCCGGACGGCGATTTCACAAGAATCGATAACCTGTCCGCACCTTATTTCATCTCGCAACCGATCAATCCGGACGCTTTCTTGACCGCGGTGAAGGTAATGAATCGCGAAAAACTGCCGGTCCTGACCACACTGCCCGGAGACTTTTATTTCCACGACCTTTGCGCTGCCTATGACACCGTCTGCTATCCCGACTACATCGGTCCGCAGGCGCAATCCATCGTTCAGGCGAACCAGCCTTTTTTGCTTCTGCGAACAATCTCACGGGAAAATTCTGACGATTCGCTGCCCGACGCCTATCAACAGCGCTGTGATAGTTCCCCTCTCTTCTCCGAGGGTGCATATCTGTTGTACAATTGCAATGCAAGTTTCAAAAATAAGACTTTTTAGGCGGCATGGCCTGTTTTCGTCCTTGCCGTGCAAACCGAAAAACACATCAAAAGGATCAAAATGACAAAAAAACAAATCCTGCTGCTACTGTCCCTGAATCTTTTCATTCTCAGCCTGATATCCGTCCTGCCCGCCATGGCCGCGGCGGACAACGCCATTGAGGTCTTCTTCAATGACCCGACCGCCAGCCAACGCGACCGCACGCTGCAGGATATGATCCTCGACGGGATCAGCGATGCACAGGAGCGGATCTATGTCGCGACCTATAACTTTACCGACACAAAAACAGCGGACGCGCTGAAAGATGCAGTCCGTGACGGGCTTGAAGTGCGCCTGGTGATTCATTATGAGAATGCGGACAGTGACGTGGTCCGTTCGCTGGAAAAAGCGGGTGTCAAGGTTGTTGTGTCCGATTCAAACGGATTGATGCATTCGAAATTCATCGTGATCGATCAGGACCTGACCATCAGCGGTTCGGCCAACATGACGCCCGGCAGCTTTTTCTATGATAATAACTACATGATCCGGATCGTTTCCTCCGACGTGAACGCGCTTTTCCGCGATGAATTCAATGAGATGTTCCTGGACAAAAAGTTCGGTTCCGCCAGCCCGCGCTCGGAGCCCGCGCCGATTCTGACGCTGGATGACGGGACCCGTGTGCTGGTCCGTTTTTCGCCGGAGGACGGCATCGAGGAATCGCTTTTATCCCTGATTGAGGCTTCAAAAGAAAGCATCTACGTACTGGCTTACTCGTTCGCCTCCGATGATCTGGGACAGGCCCTGATCGATCGCTATGACGACGGCCTGGACGTGATCGTTGTTTTTGAGGACGAAAAGGCCTTCACGGATGGCGGCGGTGAAGCCATCAATCTGCGGCAGGCCGGCGTACCGATCTTCATGGATGGCTGTGACGATTGTTTGATGCACCAAAAAGTGTTCATCTTTGACAAATCGGTGGTGAGCGCAGGTTCGTACAATTTCACTCGCTCCGCCGAGATTCGCAATGACGAGCAGGTGCTGATTATTCAGAATGAAGCGATTGTGAACGCGTTTTTGGAAGAATTCGATAAAATTTACGCGGATTCAAAATAGGGAAATGGTTGTGGTTTTATTGTTTTGCGCAAGGCGCAAAACAATAAAACCACAACCTTCAATCATTATTCGAACAGATACATCTGCCCATTCGTGAACGAACAGGCCGTCCCATAGTCCAGATTCGTCCCGGACAGAACAGTCAGCCCCGCTCCGCCGGTAGCCATCCAGGTCGCATTGTACACCGTCCCCAGCAGATTTTGATTGAACAAAACAGAAATCTTCGCCGCATTCGCCACAATGGTCAGCGTCCCCTGGCCGGTCAGGCTCCAGGATCCGTAGTTATAGGTAAAAATCGGAATTTCTGTCCCATTCCGGAACGCGCTCAGGTAAATATTCCCATCCAGGGCAATATAAGCCCGTAAAAATGTATATTCGTTTTCTGCTCTGAAAACAAAACCGCAGCCTGAATTCTTATAATCCGGTTTATCAAAGGCGGAGTTCCAGGCGATATCCGCCTGCAGCAGAACGTCCTGTCCGCTTACGCCAAAGTTGGAAACCTGGTAAAAACCCATCTGTGCCAGGCTGAGCTCCTGATCCGCAAACGTCTGATACGTTCCGGCCATTCCGGAAATCCTGTCTTTTTGTTCCAACACCCGCAGCGTGCGCGCGATGGCGTCCGGCACATCCGCCCCTATGGAAAGTGTCTCCGCTTTGGCGGGCGCTTCCTCAATCCGAATGTCCGAGAAATACAAATCGGTCGCTTCAGCGCTCAGCGGTTGGGCGTAAAGTCCAAGGGAAGCCGGCTGCCCGGAAAGGTTATAGGTATCCAGCAGCGAATCTTCCAAATAAAAGTCCGCCCAACCATGATTGATTTCAACCCGCACCCGGTTAGCCTGCCCCTGTTCAAAAGTCGTGAGCGCCGTGAAAGGAATCGCCTGAATCCAATTCCCCTCCTGATAGCGGTAAAGTCCATACGTGCTGTCATTGCAGAGCAGGAAGGTATAGAATGAATCCGCATCCGCAGGATCGCCCAAAAGCAGCCCGCCGCAGATGGAAGGTGAAAAATAAGGCAGTGCTATCGCGGCCGAAAAAGCGATTTGCGTATCCGCGGAAAAAGTCACCGCGGGCGTACCCAGCCAGGAAAACTGTCCGTCCGGGGAGGTGATTTGCCAATGGTAGCGCTGCTCGGTAATCGCATACTGAACGATACTCGTACCGGTAGTCGTCACGCCGATCGGCCAATCCGTTTGCTGTAAATTTGAGAAGTCGGATTGATACAAAACTGTCCAGTCTGTTCCTGTATCGGCCAAATTATCCTGGGCCGAAACCGGATAGACCAGAACGAACAGGTATATCAGGGCCAAAGTTATTTTTTTTATCATGGTTTATTTCTCCATTTTGGGAAGGGCAGTATAATTTTTGCGCGTTGCACAAAAAAAATCCTGCCGATTTGTCATCTCGACTCTCGAAGAAGTGCTCAAGCACTTCTTCGAGGCGGAGAGAACCTCAAAAACCACCATGGGTCTGATATTCTCCAGAGGACGTCAATATGCAAATTATCTTGCTCTGAAAAAAATCAGACCCGAAAAAGTCATTGAGGGTCTCGAACGAAGTGAATGCAAAGCTCCAACCCGACGAGACGTCGATGACGCCCCTTACTATAACAGGGAAGGCGGATCCACTTCCACCCGGACGCCGCTTCGGTCGATCTCCCGCACCACCGCGGCCGGATCAGCGCCGCGCAGGATCAGATGCCAGCGATATTTTCCATTCACGCGCGGGAAAAAACAGGGAGCGGGACCAATCATCCGAATCGAATTATAATTCTTCGCCTGTAAAACATCTCGGATTTTTTCTGAGAGCGCGATCGCGCCTGCTTCCGCCCGTTCATTTTTAACATGCGTCACTTCCAGCCGCACCATGCGGGCAAAAGGCGGATAGCCGATCCTCTTGCGATAACGCAGTTCCTGCCGATAAAAAGCGTCAAAATCGCCGGCTGCCACCGCCCGAATCGAATAACGATCCGGCTGAAAGGTCTGCAAAATGGCCAAGCCCTGCTCTGCAGCCCGCCCGGCCCGACCGGCAACCTGCGTCAGCATCTGATAGGTGTGTTCATCCACCCGATAATCATGAAAATTCGTCCCGACATCCGCCAGGATCATCCCGACCAGCCGCACATCCGGAAAATCCAGCCCTTTGGCCACCATCTGGGTACCGATCAGAATGTCCGCTTCGTGCTGTGAAAATGCCGTCAGCAGCCGCTCATAATCGCCTTTGCGCGCGGTTGTCTCCGCATCCATGCGCAGAATACGGGCCGCGGGAAATTCCGTGTGCAGGATTTCCTCCACCCGCTCCAGACCGATCCCAAAACTGCGAATCTCATGGTGCCCGCACTGCGGACATTTTGCCGGAACCGGCTGGGAAAAACCGCAGAAATGGCAGCGCAACGTTCGCTCCGCGTTATGCCAGGTCAGGGGGATATCACAGCGGGGACACTGAAATTCGAAACCGCAAAAATGACAGAAGGTATAGTTGGCCGCACCACGGCGGTTCAGGAAAAGAATACTCTGCTTGCCCAGTGAAAATGTCCGCTCCAGCTCCTCAGCCAGCGGGCGGCTGAGCGCTGAACGGTTCCCGGCTTTCAGCTCCTGCCGCATGTCGATGATCCGGATC
>CALCQT010000603.1 GCA_937894825.1 uncultured Anaerolineaceae bacterium | reverse complement strand
ATATTCTACTAATTATTCAATTTTTTCAAAATATTTATTTAAATAACGCTTCATTTCGCTCCTCATGTGGAGAGCATGGATTGAAACAACGCAGGATACCTTGAAAAAAACGCAGATTTGGCCCGAGGCGGCGCCCGGGCCTTAAAAACATACGTCCACCCTTCAAATTTGAGAAAGAAAAGAGCCAGAAATGATTGATATCCGCTTCGGGGACAACCTCACGGAATTGGAAAAAATTCCGGACGGATCCATTGATTTGATCTACATCGACCCACCCTTTAACACCGGAAAAATCCAAAAACGCACAGCCGTCCGAACCGTGAAAAACGATAACGGGAGCCGGATCGGGTTTCAGGGAAAGCGGTATATGACCGAGGCATTAGGAACCAAAAGTTACCGGGATATCTTTGATGATTTTCTTAAATTTCTGGAACCGCGCCTATTGGAAGGATATCGGGTTTTAAAACCGGCGGGTTCCATCTATTTTCATATCGATTACCGTGAGGTTCACTACTGCAAAATCCTGCTGGACAGCATTTTCGGACGTGACGCCTTCCTGAATGAGATCATCTGGGCCTATGACTACGGCGGACGCACAACAAAAAAGTGGCCGCCTAAGCATGACAACATTTTATATTACGCCAAAGATCCCAACCACTATACCTTTAATACCAAAAATATTGATCGCATCCCATATATGGCTCCCGGGTTAGTGGGAAAAGAAAAGAGCGAACGCGGAAAACTGCCCACCGATACCTGGTGGCACACGATTGTGCCCACCAGCGGAAAAGAGAAAACCGGTTATCCGACCCAAAAACCGCTGGGGATCCTGCGCAGGATCATCCTGGCGTCATCCAATCCCGGCGATACTGTGCTGGACTTTTTTGCCGGCAGCGGAACGACCGGCGCCGCCTGTGCCGAACTGGACCGCAATTGTATTTTGATTGATAACAATCCGGAGGCAATCCGTGTGATGGAACAAAGACTGAAGGTTGGCGATCAATGCTTTTCCTAGTCGCAACGCCAATCGGGAATCTCAAAGATATAACGCTGCGGGCGCTGGAGACGCTGGCGGAAGTCGATCTGGTGGTCAGCGAGGATACCCGGAAGACCGGTATGCTGTTGCACCATTTTGAAATCAAAAAGCCGCAGCTTTCTTTCCGCGAGGATAATGAAAAAAAAGCACTGCCCAAAGTGATGGATCACCTGCGAGCCGGTGAAAAAGTCGCCCTGGTGACGGATGCTGGTTCACCTTCCGTCTCAGACCCGGGCTTTTTACTGGTCCGCGCTGTCATCACTGAAGGCATTCCCGTCACTGCCATCCCGGGGCCGACCGCGGTGATTACCGCATTGACGTTGTCCGGGCTGCCGGTTCATGCCTTCACTTTCCGCGGATTCCCGCCGCGCAAACCGGGTCCCCGTCGGCGTTTTTTGGCCGTCGACGCCCTGAGCCCACACACGCTGATTTTTTACGAAAGCCCCTACCGGCTGATCGCTTTTCTGCAGGACGCGCTGAGCGTCCTCGGTAACCGCCAGACCGTCGTGGCCAATGATCTGACCAAGCTGTTTGAGACGCTGGATCGTGGCAGCCTGAGCGAATTGATCGCCCATTTTCAGACTACCCCTCCGCGTGGGGAATATACGGTCGTGATCAACGGATACGACGAAAAGAATCCAATCCTGCCGGAACATCTCACTGTCGAAGCAAGCAGCCCTGACCCGATAGCGTCCGCGGAAGAAGAAGAAGATGATGATGATGATGAATATCCGGACGGCGGTACCGGTTCGGATGAAGGGCTGGACTTCGACTGATGCATCATTTTTTTATCCCATCCGATCTTATTCAGAATGATTCCGCGCTGCTGCCCGCTGAGACGTCCCGCCAGATTCTGAAAGTGCTGCGTCTGAAAAACGGAGAAAAAATCTGCCTGCTGGATAACAGCGGAATGGGCTTTGAGGCGGAATTGGAGTGCGACAGCAGCGGAGGCATCGTGCGGGCGCACGTGCTGCGCTCATACCCTGTCGAAAGCGAACCGCGCTGCGCAATCACGCTTTTTCTGGCGCTGACGCAGCGTGAGAAATTCGAATGGATCCTGCAAAAAAGCACCGAAGCCGGTGTTTCCGCCATCGTCCCTGTCTTCACCGAACGCAGCCTGGTGCGGCCGGAGAAAGATTTCTCCGCCCGGGTTCCGCGCTGGGAGAAAATCATGCAGGAAGCGGCTGAACAAAGCGGCCGTGGAATCATCCCGCGGTTGCATGCGCCACTGGATTTTTCGGAAGCGCTCCGTATCGGAGCCAACGTCGATTGCAGCTTATTTTTCTGGGAAGAAGAAACAGAGCGTACGCTTCGCAAAACGTTGGAACCACTGAAGCCCGGGATGCACAGCGCGGCGCTCTTCATCGGCCCTGAAGGTGGTTTTTCTGCAACGGAAGCAGAGCAGGCTGCGCTTCATGGCTGGCAGGCTGTAACGCTGGGGAAACGAATTTATCGCATGGAAACCGCCGCGCTGGCGGCTGTGATATTGACACTATACGAGCTCGAACGGTAATCTGGCCACTCTCTCTTTTTATGAAGTTTAAATTCAGACGTTACGCTTCATAATTTGCCCCATTTTTTGTTTAAATCACCAAATAAAAAAAGGCCCTTGACAAAAGAAAACCGATAAATGATAATAATTTCGTTACTTTCGGAAAATTATGATGAAAAAATTAACCTACAGACAACAACAATTCTTAAGCCAGTTTCTGGATATTTACCAGAAATTGGATCAACCGATTCATTATGGAACAGTTGCTGAGTACCTTGGCGTCGGCAATGTGACCGCGTACGAGATGCTGCGGCTTTTGGAAGAGCGAGGGTTGGTTCGAGCAGAGTATCAACCCAAATCCGAGCAGGGCAGTCCAGGCCGCCCTTCGGTTTTGTTCTCACCAACAAAAGAGGCCAGACAACTACTCGCACAACTGAGCGGGAATTCCGATTTGGAAGATTGGGAGAAGGCAAAAAAACATATCTTATCTCAGTTGCATCAGGGAGGGGAGGATTACGATGAACTCCTTACCATCCTTATTGCCAGAATGCCGGAAAACAGATCCCCATTGATATTCATGACGGAAATGATCACCGCAGTGATTCTTGTCTTGAGATCAGTCCCGGATTCTCCCGAGATTCGAACCATATTAAACAGCCTGAGAAAAATTGGACTTCCGGAAGAATTCGGTTTGAGCGTTTTAAGCGGCGTCCTGATGATACTTTCAGCACTGGAACGTACAAACCGTATTTTTTCATCCGCATTATTAGCGGAACTCAGCCGCTACGAAGAGTATCTGCTGCAGCTGAACAAAGAAAATCGGCAGCTTTTAAGCGCGTTTGCGCGTGAGGTTGCCCAAATTGTAACCGGTTAGTTTTTTTATCTATTATTTTCGTTATTTTCGGATATTTGTTGAGTCCGATTTCTCGGACAGGATAAGTATTCCGAAAGCGTGGAGAGAAAAACATTTTGGGCGCAATCTTTTTTGCCCGTTTCAAGCAAACCGGAATGATTTTGAACTTACAGAAAGAAACAGATAAAGGATTGCAGCCAAAATGTACCGCATGCTTCTGACCGATCACACCAGATTTATTCATTTCCTTCTTTTCTATGGAATCGTAATCGTCTTGTTCTGGTATCTGGATTGGTGGAAGAAAAAACGTAAGTAAACAAAAGAAAGGAAGCTGGGATTTATGAATTTAACACTTTGGTTTGCAAAACTGATAACAAGGCGATATCCGCCTGAGGATATCGCAAGGCTGGCCGTGCAGGTTTGGCCGTCTGTTGAGAAACGTGTCCCCAACGAACAACTCTCCGCTTTTTATAAGTCAATCATCGAGGAACACTTGGGGACCAT
>CALCQT010000602.1 GCA_937894825.1 uncultured Anaerolineaceae bacterium | reverse complement strand
ATGAATTCCCAACTGTTGTTCAGCAGGCCCTTATCGAGTCCGATATGGGCCTGCTGAACAACAGTTGGGAATTCATGGGAAATACACCTTCAGAGCGAATTATTATCACATATTCCAATCTCGGTGACGCGCAGACGATCGCACAAAAACTGCATCGTCGTATCCTGCAACGTTCCAATATACCGGTGAATTGCGTATTCAACCCGCAACCTATTTCACTTGAGCAGGTCGACAAGACGATCAAACGCCTGCGTATAACACTGGGAAACCATTGCCGGATCGGCGAAAGCTTGTTGATTTTTTCAGAACCAGGCAATGGCTATACCCCTCGGATCACCAACCAATTGCTGCAGCAAGCCAGAGAAGCACGTTTTAAACCGGAGCGTTTTGGAGCGTTATTTGAAGAAATTAAGACTGAAGCATACTCGCAGGAAGATATTTACCGGCTTTTTTCGATCCTTCTGGGAGAGGGGAAAAATGATTCCATCGAATCCTACCGTGAGGTGGTTCAACAACGTGCGGCACTGGCCGATTCGATCAGTTCCTGCCTGACATTAGATGAATTGTGTGATGATTTAATGGTCTTGTTTTTCAATGAAGCAACAGCGGGCGATGATAACAACCGTGTCTCCAAACAGATCGCTGAATATCTGCAAGAACATTTCACGGATCATATCACAAATCAGACGTTGGGAACAATCTTCGGTTATGTGCCCAGCTATATCAGTATTCTATTCAGAAAGGAGTATGATATGTCGCCTTCCGAATATCTGACCAATATCCGCATTCAATATGCCAAAAACCTGCTGATTAATTCCAGCGAAATTTTGATCCGTGATGTCGCATTGCGCTCCGGCTTCAAAAGTCAGCATCATTTTTCGCGGACGTTCAAAAAGCATGAAGGTCTATGGCCGACTGAATATTCGACCCAGAGGAGAGATGGATGAAAAAACACTTCATTTTGTTGATCTGCCTGCTGGTCGCCGCCTGTGCAAGCCCGGAGCCCGAAACAAGTAGTGCAGAATTGGCACATTCAGACATTGAAATCGCGACTCCTGTAAAAATAGAACATACCTATGCGCTGGTTGTAAAGGATATAAAGAACCTCTATATGATCCGTATGTTCGAAGGTTTTGAGAATGCTTGCAATACGTTCGGGGTAAAGGCCATATTCTCAGGTGGGGTCGATGATACAACAGCAGAAGGACAGATCAAGGCACTCGAAAACCTGATCGAAGAGAAAGTCGATGCTATTGCCATTGCCGCCAATGAGAAAGATAAACTCTCCGCTGTTTTGACCCGGGCAACAGAGGCGGGAATACAAATCGTCAGTCTGGATTCTGAAGTAGACGTCGATAATCGCAAGCTGCATGTTCAGCAAGCGTCTCCGGAGATGATCGGGCGTGTGTTAATGCAAGCCGCACATGAAATGACTTCGGGTAGCGGAAAAATTGCCATTCTGACCACGACAGAGACAGCGCCGAATCAATCTCAATGGGTGGCTTGGATGCTGCAAGAGATTAAGGAGAATCCGGACGTGTATCAGGATATGCCAATCGTCGAGATTTTATACGGGCTCGACCTTTACAAAGAATCGTTCGATTTGACGGTGCAATTGTTGGAAACACATCCTGACATAAAAATTATTATTGCACCGACCAGTATGGGCCTTCAGGCAGTTGCCGACGCAATCGATTCGCTCGCTTCCACAGCGCAGGTTACCGGGCTTGGATTACCTTCGATCATGGGAAAATATGTCCGGAACGGAATTTGTCCATGGTTTTACCTCTGGAACCCAGTGGATGTTGGCTTTGTTGCTGCATACGCGCTCGATCGCCTGGTGGCAGGTGAAATCACCGGCGCCGTTGGCGAGGAACTTTCTGCCGGAAGTTTCGGGATATTATTGGTCACGCAAGCGCAAGACGGGGGCTCGGAAATTGTCGTTGGCAAGCCTTATATGTTTGATAAGACCAACGTTGCCATTTGGGAAAACATTTTTTAACAAAAGTGCCCCTGAATTTTTCTTCATCCTGGATATGAATACCAAAATCCGCTATGCCGGAACGGATCGGTGTTCTGCCTGTATCCGGTTGTTTTCCTTTATAATCAACATCATGATTCTGAAGCTGCTTCAACAGAAAAAACTGCTGCGAATCGGGATGCTGCTGCCGGCGTTGGCCATCGCAGCTTTGCTGCTGCCCGCGCTCCAAGCCCCGCCCAATACACCCGCCGGCATGATTGGTCCGTATAAGCTATCCGCTCTGATCCTGTCCGGTACGGTGCTCCTGTTTTTTTTTGACCTCTACCGAAACAAGGCCAATTCGGAAATTCTGACCGCCTGGGGATTTTTCTTGATCGGAACGCTGGGGGGACTGATCATCTATTTATATCATTACGTCAGCCCGGATACCGCCGCTTTTCGCTCTGCGGAGAAATGGTCTTTCATCGGAATTATTTTTCTTTTCAGCGCCATCGCGCTGCGAATCCGGGTACGCCTGCGCAACACAAAAATCAATTTGTTTCTCAGCCAAAAAACCCTGTTATTTTTGACCCTCCTTTTTATCTTCCTCAGCCTGTTTCCAATGCTAAAAAGCGGGTTTTACTGGGATGACGCCTTCTTTTCCGCCCAAAACGCGGCCATTCGCGTGCGGGGGGAATCCATCCTGCAAAAAGTGTGGGATGAGGCGATCCATTATTCCAGCAGCGGACGGATCAACCCGTTCGCCACCTTCCAATTTCTGATGTTCTATATTTTCCCCGGACCGGTTGCCTATAAAAGCGCCATCCTGCTGTTAACATTGTTGGAT
>CALCQT010000601.1 GCA_937894825.1 uncultured Anaerolineaceae bacterium | reverse complement strand
CGACATCCTCGCGATTCTTTAATCAGCACAACGAAAACAGGAGATAAAATATGGGCATTCAATACGCCGTCCGCTGCTGGTTTCGCTTTTCGCAAACCTGCTTTCCTTTGCCACAGGTTATTTTCTGAGATCGATTATTTGAAAAAAAGGAGTATAGAACATGAAAAAGAACCGGATATTTGCATTATTCATTGGATTCTGCGTTTGTCTGTTCTCAATACTGTTAATTCGCACTACGACAATGGTGTCCAAATAGGTGAATAACCGCAGAAAGCTATTCGTCAGGGAACGGCGGGGGCTGGATGATCTTCCGTCCGGATTTAGTAATGAAAGGATTGCCATGAAACAAAAAATAACCGAAATAATCATAGCGATCGGGATCCTCTTGATGGGATTCCTGTTTGCCGGTATCCCAAACGCAACCGGGAGTTCGCAGATCATCACGCTGGGGAAGCAAGAGGTACAAGAGGAAACCGATATTGCGGTGGAATACGTTTATACCAACGAGCTGGTCACTCCTTTTTACCATCTATACGGAAATTATCTGGACGATTTCGTGGACATAACGCTAAAAAATGGCAATTCATATTCTGTAACGGTGGTTGTTGAAACAGAAATCGAGGGATATACCAGCAGGGCCGCCGAAACAATCCGGCTGGAAGCCAATGAGGAATATACTTTCAGCCAGAATCCTCGTCTGCTTGCCGAATCCATCGACCGGCTCTTTTCCAAAAAACCGGGCAATTTCCATATTCGGGTGACGCAGGTGGCACCTGGGCAGAGCGCGCTGATCGTGGATGATACGCAGGAAATTGAACTATACTCCCGGCGTGATTTTGTCTGGTTACCCGGCGATACTTTTGCCGAAATGACCAAACTGTATGCGGTCTGGGTCACGCCGACCGATCCTGCGGTGGAAGCGTTGATCCGTGCAGCTGCGGACTTTATTGAAAGTCGATCCATCGTCAACGGATATCCGGAAAATGTGGAAAACGATGATAACGGAAGTGTATGGCGTCGTCTGGAAGCAATCTGGGAAGCGGAATCGCAGATCTATAACCTGACTTATGTCAGTACGGATATGACACTTTCGCCCAATTCGGTCCAGCGAATCCGGCTGCCATCCGAGGTATTGGATCAGGCCAGCGGAAATTGTATCGATCTGGTGCTGCTGTATGCCTCAGCCGCTGAAGCGATGGGGCTGGAAAGCGCCGTTATCCGTCTTCCCGGGCACGCCATCCTCGCTGTGCGGACCGATCTGGTGAACTCGATTTACTACTTTATTGAGACGACGCTGATTGGCCAGGCGACATTCGCGGAAGCAACGGCTTCCGGTTATCAGACCTGGGAAGAAATAAACGGGTATTTTGGCGCCGAGGCTGATGCAGATGATTTCTATTCCTGGATCACCGTTCAGCAGGCCTGGAGCGAGGGAATTCTACCAATTCCATGGAATTGATAGACGCGCTCAAATCTGTGACATCGTCTGGTCTTCACCGGCGGACACAATTCTGATCTGATCGTGTCCGCCGAATTGATACCGGATATGTTTACTCCGGTATCGCTCTAAACAACAGGATATCTTCGCCTGCGCTGGCATTCACAAAGCGCGCGGAGGCAAAGCTGTTAATAATCAGTTCGTATTGATCAATCCCTTCCGTATGCGTAATGGTAAAACCATCCTGATTGGAGACATAATTAAAATTTTGGAATACCTCAAATTGCCACCCCTTTAACTGCCGCTTGGTGACATCAGGATCGCCGCTGACGTTGTATGCGTAACTTAGCGTACCCGTCCCATCCTTCAGAAAATCGACACTGAGATATACGTAGTTCGCTTCGGCAAAAGGCATGCCGCTGATCCATTTTCCTTCAAGATATGTGGCAAAATCAAAAGCATCCTCTGAACGCACCCGGTACAATTGGAGGTAATCCGCGTCCGACCAGGCAGGATCGTCGATATCGCTGAAAGAAAGCCAGATCGTATCGTCGTCAAGCGTATAAACCCAGCGGCTGAAGCCATACCCGCTTCCATCATCCACAGCAATGACATTCCCTTCCACTGAATAAGTGAACCAATCCCAGGGCGCAAGATCCCAATACTCGTTACTGTGCCAATTGGAGAGATCCGCCTCCTCCCGTTTGGGAGCGGCGACAGTGAAAGCATACATATCGTCCTGAATCAGGATTGCATAACTGTAGCCATCCGCATCCGGATCGGAAACCCATTCCCCTTGCAACACCTCCACCAGTAATT
>CALCQT010000600.1 GCA_937894825.1 uncultured Anaerolineaceae bacterium | reverse complement strand
TCATCGGCGAGGCTGGCGCAACGGCAAAGAAATATTCCGAAATCGAAACAAATTTGGATGATATGACGCCGGAATTGCTCGGTTCTGTCATGAACCGGCTGCTTGAGGCGGGCGCACTGGATGTCACTTTCAGCGCAATCCAGATGAAAAAAAACCGCCCGGCTACCAAACTCACCGTTATCGCGAAAACAGCTGATGAAGAAAAACTGAGCCGTCTGATTCTGGAGCACACCACTACCCTGGGCGTCCGGGTCACGGACCTGCGCCGCTATGAAGCGGAGCGGGACGAAATCCGGATGGAAACAGCCTTTGGACCGATCCAGGTCAAACGCAAACTGCTGAATGGAAAGGTAATCTCCGCCCGCCCCGAATTTGAGGATTGCGAACGAATTTCGAGGGAAACCGGACTGCCCATTATCGAAGTGTCAAAAAAAATCCAAAAAATGATTGACAATCCGGACAGATAAAGAATACAATAATTGAAAGAGCGTAGCGCGCGTCCGGCGCGGGCTACGCAAAAATCGATCTCTCCGCTGTGAGCAAAAATCCACAGCAAGTGGAGACGAAATTTAGCAAATTCGAAGGAAAAAATATGCCATATTCACCAAAAGAACGAGGACAGGGACTGTTAGAATATGCGCTCATCCTGATCTTGGTCGGGGTGATCATTTTTGTTCTGCTGACGCTGTTGGGGCCGGCCATCTCAAAATTTATCACGGACTTAATTGCCCCAGTGTAGGCTTGAGTTTGACATTATTTCAAGCTTCCGCACAGCAAAGACCCGGACCCGCTATCTGTTCTCAGCGAAAAAAGGACGGCAGCGCTTCGGGACTTGGAATTCGGCTTTGATATTTGAGCAAAGATAATTCGAAACTCCCTGGGAAAGCGGGACGTTCCAAACTCTCGAACAGCGGGGCTGACAAAGATTCTGAGGAGCCGGAAACCGGACAAAAATAGTATATCAAACGGAACAGGAGGACCCACATGAAAAGCGGTGCCGGAAACCTGAGTCAATTGATCTGGAAGACCGTTGACTGGTTTTACCCGCCCGTTTGTGTGGAATGCGGCAGCGAAGGCGCAAACATCTGCCCGGAATGCATGCAGACCCTGGTTCCAATCCAGGAACCGTTTTGCCCAATTTGCGGGAAGCCATCCCGTCATCACAACCCATGTGCGCTTTGCGCTGCCAGTCAGTTTGAATTCAGTGCCGCCAGAGCCGCTTTTTCATACACCGGCGCTATCCGCAGCGCAATCAAGAAGCTTAAATATTTCCAAAACCTCGGTTTATCCAAACTGTTTGCCGGCTTTTTAGCGTCGGTTTATACTAACGCCGGATGGCAGGCCGATCTGGTGACTGCGGTACCGTTATTCAAAAAACGCCTTGCGGGAAGAGGATTCAACCAATCCGAATGGATCGCCCGGCCGCTCGCCGGAATGATCCGCATCCCTTTCTCATCAGGAGCGCTGCAAAAGATCGTCAACACCAGACCGCAAGTGGAACTGGATCAACAGGAACGCAGCCGCAATCTGCAGGAGGCTTTCCGCGCGGAACCTGCGCTCGTCAAAACGAAAAAGGTCCTGATCGTCGATGATGTGATGACGACCGGCGCCACCTTTAACGAATGCGCACACACCCTGAGGCAGGCCGGAGCCTCGGAAATTTATTGTTTGAGTGTAGCGTCAACTGTCATTTGAGGTTCGGCAGTTGACCTCAAAATTTTTTCAGGAGGATATTTTATGGACACAAAGACAGCAATATTCGGAAAAAATATGGAAGTGTCGGACCGTGTCAACGACTATGCAATGAAAAAAATCAGCAAAGTCGGACGGTTCCTGCCCGATATCGACGATATCAGAATTGATCTTGCCTACCTGAAATCGGCCCGGAACGCGGCCGACCGTTACGTTGCCCAAATTACGATCCGCGGCAAAGGCTATATCCTGCGGACAGAGGAACGTGCTGAAGATATTTTCGCCGCTTTCGACATATCGCTGGATAAAATGGTTCGGCAAATAGAACGATACAAAGGGAAGCGCAACCGCGGCCGCGGTGACGGTGTGCCGGCCTCCGGCGTCGCTCCGGAAACCGAAAGCGGTCAACTTGAGGCAACGGAAGAAATGCCGGTCATCGCCCGGCGCAAGAAATTCCAGATGGTCCCGATGGATGAGTTGGAGGCTATTGAACAAATGCAGTTGCTGGGACATGAGGAGTTCTTCATTTTTTACAATGCCGCAACTTCGTCCGTCAATGTGCTTTACAAACGTAAGGATGGGACATACGGGCTCATTGAGTCTGAAATTGCATAAACGATAAAACCGTTTACGATAAAACCGTTTACGATAAAACCGTTGCGATAGCAACCTTTCGGGGAATGCGCTGTAGATTAAATCTGCGGCGCATTTTTTATTCGGGTGTCAAAAGCCGACTTCGTGAAAACTGCTGAGGCCATTGAGTTAATATCAGCCATGGCCTTAGCTCAATGATTTTGCAATAATATTTTATTCAATATAAAATTTTATTGCAAATAAAAAATTAAAAATTATTTTATATTAATTTTAAAAATTATAAAATAATTAATTTTCAGCATATTTGATTATTTTATACTTGACAATAAAATCATTTTTGTTTAGAATACTGGATTCGTGACTCTGGTTCAATAATCCGAAACATTACCCTTCGCAAGTCGGGTCGGAACAACAGACTTTATCCGGTGTTTTTCCTGACAAAATGAAATATAAAATACTAAAATGATTATTCTTTGTTCGGAAAACCTGCTTCTTCTCTCAGCTTTTCAAGGAATTCTGGTTTTTCTACATTTGCTGTTCGTCCCGTCCGGCAGTACAGACGGGGTGAGTGAAACCCGTCTGGCGCTTCTCGGATTGACCGGGGCCGGGATTCTTGTGTTTCTCTGCGGACTGATGCTTGAACGGTTGCCGGCGGCAGAAAAAACACGCAAAAAGATCTTCCATTGGTTCACCCAGGACAAGAATCTTTTTTTGCTGCTGCTGCTTCTTTACACCGTTTTCTTCTTCAGCATGCAGATACTTTATCTGATCTTCTCTCCGGCTCGAGAATGGGACAGCTCAATCAGTGCGCTTGCACTGCGAGCTGCCGGTCCGCTGATTTGGGCGGCGCTCTGTGTCCTGCAATTTCTGCTCTTTTTAGAGCGAAAGATCAACTTTCTACAGCGCTGCCACAGTATTTTTACCGTCAAAAAAGCAATTCTGCTGTTCGTTCTGCCCAACTTCCTTTATTTTGCAGTATGCTGTATTGCCGGAGACGAGAGTTGGCTCTGCCGGATCGAACATTTTGAATGGTATTTCTTTTTGCCGGTTCAACTCGGCTTTCTGGCCTGGCTTGCCCGCCCTTTGGTAAAAAAAAGCAATCGTTCCGAGAAGATCAGCACAATCTTCACTTTTATCATGATCGTGCTCATCACTTTCGTAGTCTATCGCTTCACCGGCCAACTGATGGGACGCTGGAACACACCGGCAAAAGCGTATTGGCATGATCTGGCGGAGGCTTTCTGGCGGGGTGAATTATTCCTGACGAATCCGGATACGACCCATGACCTGACTTTCTATAACGGGCAATGGTATGTGCCCAATCCGCCGCTGCCGGCAATCATCATGATGCCGCTGGTAAAAATATTCCCCGCCGATATCTTCAACACAACACTCTTTTCGACCTGGGTTGGCGCCATCAATTGCGGCATTATATTTCTGATTCTGCGGGCAGCGTCGCAAAAAGGGCTGATCCGGATCAATACCCGGGCCTGTCTCTGGCTGACAGCCGTTTTTGCCATCGGCACCAATCATGGTTGGCTTTCAATCCTGGGACAGATGTGGTTTGTCAGCCAAATTTTGGCAGTCACATTTTCGGCGCTGGCAGTGCTCGCAGCGCTGAAGGGCCGAAACCCAATCCTGATCGGGTCCTTGCTGGGGTTCGCGGTCTTGTCCAGGCCGAATCTGTTTGCACTGTTCCCGTTCCTGCTCGGAATCGCGCTATTCACTACAACTGAATTTCCCAAAATCCCCTGGCGCTTTG
>CALCQT010000599.1 GCA_937894825.1 uncultured Anaerolineaceae bacterium | reverse complement strand
TCTTTAAATTATTCTCGGAAGCGCCGATGATTTCGAGCATCCGTTTATCCGGCTTGCGGCGCTTTTCCGGAATCGGAACAAATTTTCGCCCGGTCAGATAATCCGCGGTCAGCGAATTCTTCAATGGTAAAACCTCCGCCAATGGACCGGATGCGACAATTTCACCACCATGGACGCCGGCGCCCGGGCCAAGGTCAATGATCCAATCCGCGGAACGAATGGTCTCCTCATCATGTTCAACCACCAGCACAGTATTGCCAATATCGCGCAATTTGCGCAGCGTCGTCAGCAATTTTTCGTTATCGCGCGCATGCAGACCGATCGAGGGCTCATCCAACACATACAAAACACCCATCAATTGCGAACCAATCTGGGTTGCCAGACGAATCCGCTGTGCCTCACCACCGGACAAACTGCCGGCGGAACGCTGCAGCGTCAGATAATCCAACCCGACATTCACCAGAAACGCCAGCCGTGACGTGATCTCTTTCAGCACCTTCTCCGCAATCAGGCGCTGCCGCTCGTTCAACGCAGAGCCATCTCTGCCCAAACCTGTCATCCAGTCATAGGTTTGATTGATCGGCCACTCTGTGACATCAATGATGTTCTTATCGAGGATGGTAACCGCCAATGCTTCCGGCTTAAGCCGTTTCCCCTGACAAACCTGACAAGGGCTATCCATCATATATTCAGCGATTTTATTTCGAATATATTCGGAATTTGTTTCGTTATAGCGCCGCTCCAGATTGGGGATCACCCCTTCAAATGGCGCCTGATAGGAGGAAACCCGTTCATTGCGCCCGGTGATTTCCATCTTGAGCGACCGTCCGCCCGTCCCGTACAGAATCAGATTTTGCTGAATTTCCGACAGCTGCTCAATGGGTGTGTCCAGATCAATGTCGTATGCAGTGGCTAAATTGGCCAATTGCTGCCAATAGTATCCGTTCTCGCTGCGGGAATTCGTCCACTCCAGAACGGCGATTGCGCCATCGTTCAGTGACCTGGAATAATCCGGAATGACCAGATGCGGATCGATTTCCCGCCGGATTCCCAGTCCCTGGCAAGCCGGACAGGCGCCATGCGGCGTATTGAATGAAAAGGAGCGCGGCGCGATTTCATCAAGGCTGATGCCATGCTCAGGGCAGGCCAGATGTTCGGAAAACTGAACATCCACCGGCAGATCCGTCGTCAGATTACTGATCGTAACGTAACCTTCGCCGACTTTGAGCGCGGTTTCAATCGAGTCAGCCAGCCGCGAACGGCTGATTCGCCGGTCTTCTTCATTTTCTTCCTGATGAATGATCAGGCGGTCTACGACCGCTTCGATCGTATGAATTTTATAACGATCGAGATTGACTTCTTCATCCAGGGAATAAACCGTCCCGTCAATCCGGACCCGGACAAAACCGCTTTTCCGTACCTCATCCAGTACAGCCTGATAGGTCCCTTTCCGGGCCCGAACCACCGGCGCCAGGATCAGGAGACGGCTGCCCTCCGGATAATCCGCGACTGCATTAATGATTTCCTCCGCGGATTGTTTCGATACTTCCCGACCGCAAATCGGACAATGCGGAATCCCAATCCGGGCATAAAGCAACCGCAAATAGTCATAAATTTCTGTCACCGTACCGACAGTGGAACGCGGATTGCGTGAGGTTCCTTTCTGATCAATCGAAACCGCCGGCGAAAGTCCCTCGATCGCGTCCACATCCGGCTTATCCATCTGTCCGAGAAACTGCCGCGCATACGACGAAAGCGATTCGACATAGCGCCGTTGCCCCTCTGCGAAGATCGTGTCAAACGCCAAAGAGGATTTTCCGGATCCGGAAAGCCCTGTGATCACCACAAATTTATCCCGTGGTATCTCTACCGTAACATTCTTTAAATTGTTCTCCCGCGCGCCAATAACGCGGATCACATTATTATCAGTCATTCAGCCTCTTTTATCCGGTGCCAAGTTTACGCCTGCTACGACCTTCGCCCCACCGAAGCAGTCCGCGATCGGTTCGCAGCCCGGCGATAATTTTTCATTCATTTGCAGCGTAGATCCCCGAGCCACTGCGCGTACACCAAGTGCGTCAGGGACTCGCAGTAGCTCGGGAAAATACAGTATTCAATTATATACGAATTCGAATTTTTGTTCTTATTATTGGGGAATTTCGATGATTGATCGGGGTGTCAAAAGAAAAAACTATCCAAGCGACTGCAGCGCGAGCCGCAGCTTCTCTTCCACATTATCGGGCGTATCCTTTGGCAGCGACTGCACAGCCGTCTGTGCCTGCACAATGCTGTAGCCCAAAGCCGTCAGCGCCTCAATCACTTCATAATCCGCCGCATGAATATCCGGGATGGCGGAACCATCCGCCGAACCGGAAATTTTCCCTTGCAGATAAAGCAGAATCTTTTGGGCCGTCTTCTTTCCGACGCCCGGTACCCGTGACAGAAAATCCG
>CALCQT010000598.1 GCA_937894825.1 uncultured Anaerolineaceae bacterium | reverse complement strand
TGATTTGGCCATTGAAACTGGCGCCGTAACCAATGCTGGTCTGCACCGCGATGACCGGACACTGCACCAGCCCGCCAACCACACTGGCCAGCGCGCCCTCCATGCCGGCTACAACAATCAAAACAGTCGCCTGTTGAATTTCGGGCAAACGGTGGATCAACCGGTGCAGCCCGGAGACGCCAACATCATAGATCCGTTTCACCGCGTTGCCCATCAGCTCAGCGGTCAGCGCGGCCTCCTCCGCCACCGGGATATCCCCCGTCCCAGCCGTCACGACTGTGATGCCGGGTTTGGCGGCAGTGACCTCTTTTGTGAAGAGGATGCGCGCCACCGGATCATACGTGGCAAACGGCAGGGCTGCCCGGATCCGTTCATAGACCTCCGGTGTGACCCTACTGGCCATCACGTTTGGATTTTTTGCTTTCAGCCGCAGGAAGATCTCAATAATCTGCTGATCGGTTTTGCCCTGGCCAAAAATGACCTCCGGGAAACCGGTGCGCAGTTCGCGCTGATTGTCCAGCACAGCGTACCCGTCGACTGTTTCGAAAGGAAAGCCCCGCAGCGCTTCCAGCCCGTCCGCGACGGAAATTTTGCCCTGCGCAATGGCTTCCAGAATTTGCTTGATTTGGTTTTCATCCATAATTTTTAACCGATTTTTGATTTTTATTTTCCATGTTTATTTTAGCCGATTCCCAGTGATATTTTTCGCCCCGGCAGTACACTACTATACACTACTGCTAAAAGAATCAGTTGTTAACTGCATATTTTTTGATCTGCAACGTATATTACGTTACAATAACAAAATTAATGTTACAAGGAGGGGGTTGTCTATGCAGACAATCGGAAAGCTGCGTCAGAACCCAATTGACCTAAAATCCCTGAAAATTTCAGGAATCCGGTTTGAAGATATTTTGGACGTTCTTCACCAAGTTTTTTTTACCGAATAGGGACAGAAAGCAGGAAAATATCCGGTTCTGAAGTTTCCCGACATAATACCACGAACCATACAGATAACGTTACATAACAGATATTGCGACAGATTCCAGGAAACTCAGTGTATAATAATGTAGATAGCACCGAAAATAACACAAACCGAATGATCCTCACCATCCTTTACGGGGAAAAGAATATTCAGAATCCACCCATACAGAGAGAAAGCGCCGATGAAAAAGCATATTCAAATTGTCATACCTATGGCAGGTTTTGGATCGCGTCTGCGTCCGCTGACCTGGAGCAAGCCCAAACCGCTGATTGATATTGCCGGAAAAACCTCACTGGATTACCTGTTGGCTGAGTTTACCAGCCTGGAAGCGGATTTTGACCCGGAATTTATCTTCATCATCGCTCCGAACGGCTGGCAGATCAAGACGTTCATGGAAGCCAATTATCCGGAAGTGAAATGCCAGTACGTCGTCCAGGAAGAAATGAAGGGACAATCCCACGCGATCTTTTTGGCAAAAGAACTGATCCATGGTCCGATGCTGATGACATTTTCCGACACCATCATCGCCGGTGACCTTTCTTTTTTGTCCGCTGAAAAAGCGGATGGCATCGCCTGGGTGCAATGGAACCCGGAACCGCAGCGGTTCGGCGTCGCCATTACCGACGCGGAAAACCGGGTCGAACGCTTTATTGAAAAACCACCCACGGATGAGCATAAACTCGTCATTGTCGGTTTCTACTATTTCCGCGACGGGCAGGAATTGATCAGCGCCATTGATGAACAGATAAGAAATGACGTTTCATTGAAAAACGAGTTCTACATTGCCGACGCCATCAACATTATGATCAGCCACGGCGCGAAATTCCGCACAGAGGAAACCCAACTCTGGCTGGATACCGGCGTCCCGGAAACCGTCCTGTCATCCAATCGCTATTTTCTGTCGAATGGGAACGACAATTCGCAACAGGCCGCTGAGCGCAGTGGCGTAACAATCATCCCGCCGGTCTATATTGCCGAAGACGCCATCGTGGAACAGGCGGCGATCGGTCCGCATGTTTCCGTCGCTCCCGGCTGCGTCATCCGGCGTGCCGTGATCGAAAATTCGGTGATCGGGGAAAAAACGACCATTGAAAACCTGGTGATTAAGGATTCACTGATCGGTCAAAAGGTCCAGTTGGAAGGCGAATCCAAACGGTTTTTCGTCGGTGATAACTCAATTCTGAAAAACGACTGACAATAGTTCAGAAGACACGCCAAATAGAATTTTCCACCATTCGAACCACGAACGAAACCTGTTTTCGTGTATTCGGATGTTATTGGAAATTTAATTTGCTCGTAATAACGTTCCGATGGTTTCCATCGGAATTTGAGCGGCATTAGAAATGAGGCAGGTATGTGGAATAAATCTTCAAACCGGGCAAAATCCATCAAGCCCTCCGCAATCCGGAAGTTTTTTGATATTCCGAAGGACGTTATTTCGCTGGGGGTGGGTGAACCCGATTTTGACGCCTCTCCGCCGACGCTTGAGGCCGGAATCCAGGCGTTGAAAGACGGAAAGACACACTATACACCCACATCCGGCCTCCTCGAATTACGGAAAGCGATCAGCGAATACTTATACACTTCCTATGGTGTCTCATATGACCCGGAACGTGAAATCCTGCTGACAGTCGGCGCTTCAGAAGCGCTTTATCTGGCGGTAGCGGCGCTGTTGGATCCGGGCGATGAGATGATTGTGATCACCCCCTGCTTTGTTTCTTACCAGGGCGTAATCCTGCTGGCGTCAGGCGTCCCGGTAGAGGTTCCGACCCGTTTTGAAAATAATTTCGAAATTGATGTAGCGGCTGTTGAAGCGGCCATCACACCCCGAACGAAAGGGATCCTGCTTGGATTCCCGAGTAATCCAACCGGAGTGGTGCCCTCCAGAGAAACAGTACAAGACCTCTGCGATCTGGCGCTGAAGTACGATCTGGCAATCGTCTCAGATGAAATTTATGATCAGCTGGTTTATGATGTGGAACATGTTTGTGTTCCATCCATTGCTTCTGTTTATGACCGGACGATCCTGTTGGGCGGATTTTCGAAAGCTTATGCCATGACAGGGTTCCGCATCGGTTACCTGGCTGCTCCCGCCGAATTGATCACGGGACCATTCAAAATGCACCAATATCTGATCATGACCGCACCGACCGTCTCACAATACGCCGCGCTGGCGGCCATCCGGCAGACAGACGCCGATGTCAAACGGATGGTGGCGGAATATGACCGCCGCCGGCACCTGGTAATTGACCGGATAAAGCAAATCGGATTGGACATGGTCACGCCGCGAGGAGCATTTTACGCCTTCCCGCGGGTCAAAGAGACCGGGTTGGATTGTGAAACTTTCGCACTGCGGCTGCTGGAAGAAGAAAAAGTCGCTCTGATTCCCGGGATCGGTTTCGGCCCCGGGGGTGAAGATTGCGTCCGAATTTCTTACGCGGCGGCATACGAAAAACTGGCCGAGGCGCTGGATCGTATTGAAA
>CALCQT010000597.1 GCA_937894825.1 uncultured Anaerolineaceae bacterium | reverse complement strand
ATCTGACATGGTCATGGGGATATTTCGTAACGCCATGTTTTCCGCATAATCAAGGTAGGCGTTCACCATACGCCCAAGCTGCCCCAGTTCAAATTCCGAGAGATAGTTTTTCGCAATAAGCACATCTGATTTGTGAATTTTTCCCTGCGGTGCATTCTCCCAGGTCGTGAGTCCCATATACGGCTTTTCGGCCCTCGCCCGGTCAAAGATAAGTTCAGCCGCAGTATGTCCGTGGATCGCCCAGTGCATTTTATTCTGAACGGTTGCAAAAAAACGTTTCGTCGTAGCGGCGGCTTTGTCATAATCGAGAGCGGTTGCATATAAATCGGTGACCTTCTGATAAAACCTGCGCTCTGAAATCCGTATCTCACGGATTTTTTCAAGCTGCCGCTCAAAATAACCCTTCGTCAGTACAGTCCCACCGTTTTTAAGGCGGTCAACGTCCATAACCCACCCCTGAATGGTGTAGTCCTTGACAACCGCGTTTGCCCATTTGCGGAACTGAACAGCGCGTTCATTGTTCACTTTGAATCCGACGGCTATGATCATTTGCAGATTATAATGCTCAATTTCACGCGAAACACTTCGTCCGCCTTCATTTTGAACCATTAAGTATTTCTTAATAGTTGCCGGGCGTTCGAGCTCAGCGTCATCAAAAATTTTTTTAATATGCTGACTGATCGCGGGAATGCTCACGTCATAAAGTGCCGCCATCATTTTTTGCGTGAGCCAGACGTTCTCGTCTTCATAACGCATTTCAAACGAACTTTTATCTTCGCCCGTTGCTGCGACAAAAGTCAGATACTCAGCTGCGCTTGATCGGATTGAAACTTCTTGCTCTTTCGTTTTCGCCATTATCGTACCCGCCAGATGGTTTGTAGACTGCAGACTTAGAACACTGCAGATCCTTTTGAAAACTTATAAAAATTATTATTCCGATTAACACTTTACACAAAACCAAAAACCATCTACCGAAAAAACTTTTTTTCAGTAGATGGTAAAGATATTGGCTGGGGACAAAGGATTCGAACCTCTACATACAGATTCAGAGTCTGCTGTCCTGCCATTAGACGAGTCCCCATCTCTAAGACGCTGTTTATTCTACCACATTTGCGCGTTTCGTAAAGCGAATTGCCCCAATCCTTCTAAATCACGAGGAGCACTTCCTTTTCAAAATAGGAGAACATCCCACGCTTCTTATCATTCTTTCCTGCCAAATTCCGCAATGATAAGCTCGAAAAATGATGCAACAATGTGCCCAAGCAATTGACTCTTAATCAATGTGTTTCGAGGCAGAGTGGCTCCTGTGATTTTGCCCTGCGCAAAATGGTTAGCTCATAAATTATTGTGGTATAATCCTTTTTTGTCCAGCCGTACTGGCCCATTAGCTCAATTTGGCAGAGCAATTGACTCTTAATCAATGTGTTCTGGGTTCGAGTCCCAGATGGGTCACTTCACAAAGTCTTTTTCCGTAAATAATCTCACATAAGAGCAGGCCCATTTCCCTTGTCGTACCATCGGAATCTTTCAACAGAAACAAACACTGCTTCTCCACTGAACATATCCTCAAAGACCTGCTTTCATACGCAGGTCTTTTCACAGATAACCAAGGTGTCTCAATCGTACAGGTGACAGGCCACAAAATGATCTGGGCGAACTTCTGCAAACACCGGCGACCGCTGCCGGCACACGTCCATCACCTTCGGACAGCGCGACGCAAAACGGCAGCCGGCGCCCAAATTGATCGGGCTGGGCAGACTGCCATGCAGCATCATCCGCTCACGGGAACGCTCCAGCACCGGATCCGCCAGCGGAATCGCAGAGAGCAGCGCCTGCGTATACGGATGCAGCGAATGGTCAAACAGCGCCTCACTGGAGGTCAATTCCACCAGACTGCCCAGATACATCACCCCGACCCGGTCACTGATGTGCCGGATCATCGACAGGTCATGCGCGATGAACAGATACGTCAGACCGCGCTCCTGCTGCAGATCCTGCAGCAGATTGACCACCTGGGCCTGAATCGAGACGTCCAGCGCAGAAATCGGTTCATCGGCAATGATAAACTCAGGATTCACCGCTAAAGCCCGCGCAATACCGATCCGCTGCCGCTGCCCGCCGGAAAACTCATGCGGATAACGGTTCATATGCTCCCGCTGCAAACCGACCGTTTCAAGCAGCCGGACCACCATCGCTTCCCGTTCGGCATGGTCAGAACAAAGCTGATGCGCATCCAGCCCTTCCGCAACAATGTCCAGAACTTTCATTCGTTGATTCAGCGAGGCATAAGGATCCTGAAAGATCATTTGTGCCCGCCGGGTAAATTCAAACGCTTTTTTATGGCTCAGGTTGCCGCTGACCTTTTCTCCGTCAAAAAAAACTTCCCCATCTGTGACGGGATACAAATGAATCAGCGTCCGCCCAAGCGTCGACTTTCCGCAGCCGCTCTCTCCGACCAACCCCAGTGTCTCGCCCCGATAAATTTCAAAACTGACGTCATCGACCGCTTTCAGCACCTGTTTTCGACCGACTGTGAAATATTTCTTCAGCCCATGAACAGACAGAAAAGGAGTCTTATTAAATTTCTTATCCATTCATCGCTCCTTTCCTCAAGAACCGCTCGTCTTTCTGCCAGCAGGCCGCCCGATGGCTTTCACTGAAATTGACAAAAGGCGGCTGATATTGCTGGCAAACCTTCAACGTTCCGGGGCAGCGGGCCGCAAAAGGGCATCCCGCCGGCGGTTTCATCAGGTCCGGCGGCGTTCCCGGAATCGCATACAGCCGATCCCGCCGATCATGCAGTTTTGGCACCGCGGAAAGCAGCCCCTGGGTGTAAAAATGCTGTGGTTGATAAAAGAGTTCATCCACGCGCCCTTGTTCAACAATCGTCCCGCCGTACATTACAAAGACCCGTTCGGCAATATTCGCCACCACACCAAGATTATGCGTAATCAGAATGATCGCAGTGTTAATCCGCTGTTGGAGCTCTTTCATCAAATCCAGAATTTGCGCCTGAATCGTCACATCCAGTGCAGTCGTCGGTTCGTCGGCAATCATCACCTTCGGATCACAAGCCAGCGCGATGGCAATGATGATACGCTGGCGCATCCCTCCGGAAAGCTCATGCGGATATTGTTTAAAGCGCGTCTCCGGGTTGGAGATCCCGACCAAATCAATCAGCTCAATAGCCCGGCGCCGCATGGCTTGTGCCGTCATATCACGGCGATGGACTTTCAGCACTTCAATGATCTGCGCCCCTG
>CALCQT010000596.1 GCA_937894825.1 uncultured Anaerolineaceae bacterium | reverse complement strand
TTCTCCCACAGCTGGGTGCTCCGGGGATATCGGGGTTTCTGGTGACGAAACAATCCGGTTTTAAGGTTGTTTATGGTCCGGTCCGGGCTTCGGATATTAAGAATTTTCTGGATGCCGGGATGAAAGCGACAGACGCGATGCGCGTGGTGCGGTTCACGCTCCGGGACCGGATTGTGCTGACGCCTATTGAATTCGTCGGAGGATTGAAGACGCTCCTGTTTATTTTTGGCATCCTGTTCGTCCTGACAGCAACCGGTTTTGGGCATTATGGATTGATCGATCTTTATGCGTTCCTGGGGGCGGTTGTGGGCGGTACGGTTCTCGCCCCTGTGCTGCTGCCGTGGATTCCCGGGCGGGCATTCTCTTTTAAAGGCTTCTTTCTCGGATTTCTTTGGGCGGTTGGTGTGGCTCTCATAAATGGGATTCCGGTTGGGTCGCTGTCCGGTTGGCTGAAGGTTGCGGCCTGCTTTATGCTTTTACCCGCGCTTTCAGCTTTTTATGCCATGAATTTTACCGGTTCTTCGACTTATACATCCTTGTCCGGTGTGGACAAAGAAATGCGGATTGCCCTTCCGATTATGATTATTTCTTCAGGTATTGGCGTAATCCTGCTGTTGACCGGGGATTTAATCCAACGGTTCATTTGAGAAAGGAATCCGTAATGAAATATCTAAGGGATGTTGTGACATTGCAGCATAATCAGGAGAAATGCACCCATTGCGGTATCTGTATTACGGTTTGCCCTCACAGCGTATTTGAGAAAACGGAGGGCAAAATCAGGGTTATGGATCGGGACCGGTGTATGGAATGCGGTGCCTGCGCAATGAATTGCCCTTTTGGAGCGATTGAGGTGAAAAAAGGTGTGGGTTGCGCGGCTGCGATTCTGAACAGTCTTATCACAGGAGGTGAGCCGACTTGCTGCTGATTCAAATTCAGATGGAAAAGATTGCGGGAATTACTCCCGCAATCTTTTTTCTTTCTCTAATTTCCGGATTTTCCCGCTGATTTTCAGGACGCCGGTCAGGAACAGCACAAATATCAGGAGAAAAACAATATTGAATACAGGCATGTCGCCGGATAAATTACTGATGAAAAGCGGAACATTGACGATGCTCACGAGTAATAGCATGCCGCGCATCCGGTTAAAATGCCTGATTTTTGAGTCGATATCGGAATACAGATCGAAAGCTCCCTGGTCCGCCTTCTTTCGATAGTAAACCCATCGCAGCATCGAACCGATATGTTCAATGCCGGTTTCTTCAAGGAAACGGAGATAGGCGAGGCTGTCCGGATGGGAAGGCAGTTGGTCCAGCAGTTCCAGCCGATAGATGTATTCGTTTGGAGAGCCCTGTTCAAACAGGTAGCTGCAAAAACCCACTTTGACAAGCTGGTATCCTTGCGCCGACATTTCATTGAGCCATTGTTCTTCCTCCTCGTGTTGCCAGACAAAGAACAGTCGATATTTGCGCAGTTTTGGTTTAATCGTCTCCATAGATCCCCTCTCCGTTCCGCAGCAATTCGCGCAGTCGTTCCAGCTCTTTCTGTACAGCTGCCTGGCCGCTGTCTGTGATCTGATATTCTTTTCGGCGTGATTGATCCGCTTCCGGCAGTGCGCTGATCCAGCCCTTTTCCAGCAAGGCGGTCAATGCTCCATAAAGGGTGCCTGCGGCAAGATTGACGCGATTATTGGTCAATTGGGCCACGTTTTGCATGATGCCGTAGCCGTGCACGGGTTCCTTTAAAGACAGAAGAATATAATATACAGCTTCTGTCAGGACGATATTTTCTGCCAATCCGTTTCCTTTCCGGCAGCAGGAATGGCATTCAATAAAAAGGCCAAATTGCTGCCTGGCGGTTATATCGTGTTGCGATATAACGCAGTGCGATATAAATATAACGGAGGCCGATATGGTTGTCAAGTGAATAATAAATCAATAGATATCTAATTGAGGTGGCTGAGCAGAATGTTGAGATTGTGAACTATCGTGACTTGCCGAGTCGCTGTTCCTGAACGGGATAATTCGTTATAATTTTTGTATGAATCTCTCTGAAACATCCCTGATTTTGGTTGCGATCATGCCGAAGGCGCGTGATATGGAAATCGCTCGTGTGTTGGGGTGGTACCGCATACCGCTGAAAACAGCGCCAAAAATTTTACGGGTCGATTGGATCGCTTTTTATCAGACAACTGATTTTGGTGTGGAGCATAAAAGCCGGATCGAGGCCTATGCCGAAGTTCGGGGTGTGGAGTTGACGACCCGGGCCGAGCTTTTCAGGGATGAACCATTTCATCCGCGTGCGGAGGAAGAATACTACAAAATCCAACTGGGCCCGCTTCAGGCGCTAAAGAAGCCGATCCTGGCCGGGAGTTGGAAGCGGTTTTTGTTTTTTTACACGACAGGCGAGAAGTTTTTCAACGCGGAAAAAATTCATGATCTGGCGGTTAACGGTCCGGAAAAAGAGATCCTTTGGCATTCATTGCAGGAGCGAATGGAGCTGCCGACCGCTTTTGCCGAACCGAAAATGCCCTTGCCTTCGGATCTGTTATTTTTATTGGGAAATTTATCGTTGTCCGGATTGGATTTATCGCAGGCGGACTAAGGAACGGAACGGTATGAAAAAAATCATCAGCGGCGGAACACTTGTGACGGAATCCGGCCTCTATGAGGCGGATTTATTAATTTGCGGCGAAAAAATTGCCGCAATCGGGAAAGATTTTGCCGGAGCGGAAGATGCGGAAATCGTCGATGCGACGGGGAAATTTGTCATGCCAGGCGGAGTTGATCCCCATGTGCATCTGAATTTGCCGATGCCGGGGACGGTTTCTTCCGATGATCATTATACCGGGACCAAGGCGGCTGCGTTTGGCGGGACGACAACTGTCATTGATTTCGCCAATCATGACAGATCCTCTCTGGTAGACAGCTTCCACGCCTGGCAGGAAGACGCGCTGCCGAATGTGGCGGTGGACTATGGGATCCATCAGAATTTCACCCGCTTTAACGAAGCGACACTGGCCGAACTGCCGCGGCTTCCGGAATTAGGTGTGACCTCAGTCAAGATGTTTACGGCCTATAATGGACGTATGCGGCTGCAGGATGGCGAGATTTTTCAGGTCATGCGAGCGGCAAGGGATCTGGGGATCCTGTCCTTGATTCATGCCGAAAATGGCGATCTGATCGAACTGCTGGTTGCCGAAGCGTTAAATGCCGGTCATACGCAACCTGTCTGGCATGCCCGTACACGGCCGGCCTGGGGTGCGGTTGAATCGGTTCTGCGGGCTTGTGCGTTGGCCTGTTCGGCGGGAAAAGCGCCGGTCTATATCGTGCACATGAATGTTGCCGGGGAAGCGGATCAGTTGCGCTATATGCGCGAGCGGGGATTGCCGGTTTATGGCGAGACCTGTCCACAGTATCTGCTGTTCACGGAACGGGAACTGGAGCGCCAGGATGGCGCGAAATGGGTCTGTTCTCCCCCCATGCGCTCTGAAAAAGATAACGATGGGCTGTGGCAAGCGCTGGCGGATGGAATTATTGATGTGATCGCGACGGACCACTGTCCATTTCTTTATGATGGAACCACGCCACTGGATTATGAAGGGGTTCCGTATCAGAATCCCGGAAAAGAGCTGGGTCGGGATGATTTTACGAAAATTCCAAACGGTCTTCCGGGCGTGGGGGACCGCATGCCGGTGCTCTGGACAAAAGGCGTTGTGGAAGGCAGGATTTCACCTGTCCGCTTTGTCCAACTGATGTGTGCCAACCCGGCTCGCATCTTTGGGCTCTACCCGCAAAAGGGGAGTTTACTGCCCGGTGCAGATGCGGATGTCGTATTGTGGGATCCCAAGAAGAAAATTCGCTATGGGGTCTCGGTTGCACAGCATCGGACGGACTACAACCTGTATGAAGGGTTTGATCTGACCGGATTCCCCGAGAAAGTCTTTCTGCGCGGGAAATTGATTGTCGATGGATCCGCTTGGCAC
>CALCQT010000595.1 GCA_937894825.1 uncultured Anaerolineaceae bacterium | reverse complement strand
TAATTTCCCCATCCTTTCATCACTTTCCCGATTTTCCACCATTTGTTCCCCTCCAGCCCCATCCAAGCCCCATATATACCGCTTTTTCCATCCAAAATTGCTCTTCTCTCAATTTTATTTCTCCCCATCCCAGCCTGCGATCTCGAGGTACCGCATAATCGCAGGCCGGGGATGTTTATTTTATCTTTCGTTCTCGAAAGCAGCTATAAGGTTATTGATACTTTCCGTAAAGCGCGCCGAGACTGCCGCAGGCGCGGAAATCTGCTCCTTGCGGGTCCTGCGCACCATAGGCTGCCCAATAAGAAGGGCGGAAAATATCCGCTTCCGGAACATTATGCATGTTGACCGGAATCCGCAGCATGGATGCCAGCGAGATCAAATCTGCGCCGATATGGCCATAACTGATCGCGCCATGATTGGCGCCCCAATTTGCCATGACCGAGTAAACATTTTTGAATGGTCCATCCCCTGATGTGCGCGGAACAAACCAATGGGTCGGCCAGGAAGGATCGGTCCGGATTAGCAGTGTCTCATGGACTTCCAGTGGAATCTCAACTGACCAGCCTTCCGCAATCTGGAGCACCGGCCCCAATCCTTTCACAATATTGAGCCGGCTCATGGTCAATGGCATGTTTCCACGCGTCAAGAAGCTCGAGGAATAACCACCGCCGCGGAAATATCCGGTGTTCGCCGGGCACCAGGTGGTAGCGCGTAAACATTTCTCAGCTTCCGCTTCGCTGATCTCCCAGAACGGCTTCATCACAGGAACGCCATCTTTTTCCTGCCAGCCGGTTGCGTCCAGCGTCGCGGCGCCAGAATTAATCAAGTGGATCATGCCGCCGGCAGCCCGCCCTTCCAACTGGTGTCCGGTTACACGCTTCACCGCGTCCGGACTCCAGTATGTCCGCACATCGGCAAAAATTTGGGCCGTATTGGTCAGCAAATAGCCCAACAGCATCGTCGCGCCGTTCAGACAGTCATTTTCTGTGGCAAATACAAACGGCGCCCGGATCCCGTTCCAATCGAAGGATGAGTTCAGAATGGCTTCCATGAAGTCACCGTTCGGCGAATGATCCGACCACTGACGCTGCCCCTGGAACCCGGCAACGATCGCGTTGCGCCCCAGCGCTTCCTCTTCAAAACCGGCTTTTGCCAACACAGGATTCCCGATCATCAAATCACGCCCGATCAAAGCCATCTTGACGGATGTTTCCCAATCTTGATCTTTTTGCGCCCGAGTGCGCTGTTTCTCGGGAGCGTTAAAATCCTTCCCTTCCGGACAGTTCGCTTTTGCCCAGGCCAGCGCACGCTCGTACTCGTCTTCGTCATAGATTCTTTCTTCCAGGCGCCGGGTAAATTCGCTCATATCGATCGCCTCAACCCGCATGCCCAAATAGCTGTGGAAAAAGTCCTGATCGACGATGGAACCGGCAATCCCCATCGAAGTTCCGCCCATGGAAAGATAGGATTTGCCACGCATCAACGCAACGGCCAACCCGGCCCGGGCAAAGCGCAGCAGTTTTTCCCGCACATCGGCCGGAATGGTGGAATCTCCCGCGTCCTGGACATCGCGCCCATAAATCGAAAAAGCCGGCAGCCCTTTTTGATTGTGCGCAGCCAAAACCGCGGCTAAATACACTGCACCGGGCCGTTCGGAACCATTAAATCCCCAAACTGCCTTGGGAATATCGGGATCCATGTCCATCGTTTCGGAACCATAACACCAGCAGGGCGTGACAGAAATGGAGACACCGACGTCTCCTTTGGCGAACAGTTCAGCACACATAGCTGCTTCAGCCACCCCGCCAATGCAGAAATCGGGGATAATGCATTCTACTGGGCTGCCATCCGGATAACGCAATTCCTGACTGAATAAAGCAGCCGTTGCGCTTGCCATCTGCATGGTTTGTTCTTCAAGGCTCTCGCGGACGCCTCTGCGCCGGCCATCAATGATCGGGCGGATCCCGATTTTGGGGAAAGCGCCAACCCAGCGATTTTGTTTTGTATCCTTTAAAGCTGTCATATTTACCATATCCTTTTTCATAAATCAATCGTGATAAACGTTTTCAAATTATTTTTCGCGACCGGTGAAAATCAGCATTTCCCATAAGAACAAGATATGAAGTCATTCAGTTCTCGCCCCTGGAACCAATCTCCGATTGCTGCCACAAAAATAACCATTTTCTCCGGGAATCAGGCGCTTTTTGCGCCGGACGATGTTCGCACCATCAGTTTTGTATCCAATTCCACCTTGCGATAAGATCGTGTCGGGTCAGTCAAACGATCCAACAGTAATTCAGCAGCGGTTGTCCCCATATCAAATGCGGGCTGCGCAACGGCCGTCAGGGGAGGTTGAAGCGAAGTAGCCCAAGGCATATCGTCAAAGCCGACGAGAGCGATTTGATCAGGAATATGCAGATTCCGTTCATGAATTGCCTGTAAACCACCCAATGTCATCAGGTTATTGGAAATCATCACCGCTTCCGGTGGATTCTTAAGATCCAGAAGTGTTTTCATTGCCTGATAACCGCCCGCCTGACGAAAATCGCTGTAAACAATCAAGTCCGGATCCAGCGGCAAATTATTCGTAAGAACCGCGTCTCGAAATCCTTCAAAACGTTCACGGGAAGTGCTGGGCTGTTTAGGTCCTGCAATTAAACCAATCCGTTGATATCCCAATTCCACCAAGTGAGAAGCCGCGTCAAAAGCGCTTTTTCTATTGTTAGTTGTAACGACATCCATCAATTCCATTTCCGGGATACGGTCGATCGCCACCAACTGTGTCCCGGAGTTAACCAGATCCCGGCAAAAAGCACTATTTTGATTTGTCGGCGTTAAAATAATTCCGGCAACATCTTCCGAACGTAATATGGAAAGGTGCGACCGCTCTCTTTCAGGATCTTCATTTGAATTGCAAAATAGAAGGCTATACTCAGCGTCATACAGAATCTTTTCAATTCCACGAATTACACTGGTGAAAAAAGGATTCTCAATATCCGAGATAATGACCCCGATCGTCTTCGACACCCGCATCCGGAGACTACTGGCAGAACGGTTTGGCCGGTACCCCAGTTCAGCCGCTGCTTTTTTGACCCGTAAAACCAGTTCCGGATTGACATAAGCTTTGCCGCCCAAGACCCGGGAAACAGTCGCGATCGATACTCCTGAAAGTTCCGCCACTTCAAAGATACTGCTTTTTTTCTCCGATGATTTGCCTGTTTTCGTTGCCAAGTTTATTCCTTTACCAAAAATATTGTTGACTCTTACCGGATATCATCATCTGCCTACCGAATCTGGATCTCACACCAATAATGATTAAAGTCATACTGCTCAGTAAACGTTTTCGTATTGCTTATTATTTTTTCGATTCCGATTCTGACAAATCGCTGTGTATTTTCTCATTTTTCACGAGAAAATAACCCATCAACAATCTGCCTGCCAGATTAAAACGAAATAAAACAAAAAATAAAATCAATCTTTGTGTAAACGTTTTCTTGATACGAAGTATTGTATTCGCTGGATACCGCGCTGTCAATCGTGAATTTTGACACATTGAAAAACGTAATTTGTCATGTTGGTAGTATTATTCTGATAATGACAAATAACGAAATAAGCAAACTTGTTTCCACCGGAATCGTAAAAAAGATTCCGGATATAAATTTATTCTTAGCCTGATTTACTTCTTGGTTGTCGCTTCAGCCGCAGCCGCTTCGGTCGCTTCCTGCAGCTTGGTCAAAGCATCGTCCAACTGTGTCTGCAGATCCAGCTTTTCGTCTTTTATGGTACCGATGGATGTATTCAACCGGCGAACAATGCTTTCCAGCGAATTGATATATTTTTCGCGGTCCGCGAATCTCTTTTCATATTGGGCAGTGAGCTGGGCAGCCGCTTCCTGCGCTTCCGCAATCAGTCCATCTTTTTCAGCAACGGTCGATTCCAACGTAGCTTTTGCATCTTCCAACTGGGTTTTCGCATCCGCAAGCAGAGAATCTTTTTCAGCCACAGCTTTTTCCAGTTCAGCCACCTTTTCCAGGACAGCTTTCCCGTCCGTTTCAGCCGCGGTCAACTTTTCCTGCAGTTCAGCGACCAGCGTTGCGTTCTCATCAACCGCAGCGTCAGTTTCGCCGGTTTCAGATTCAGCCTGCGCCGCCTCCAACAAACTCTCTTTTTCAGCAACCGCAGTGGCTAAAAGCGTCTTCGTGTCTTCCAATTCTGTCGAGGCATCCGTCAACAGCGCGTCTTTCTCCGCAACAGCTTTATCAAGCTCCGCAATTTTTTCCTGTGCTGTCTTCTCAGCCGCAGCGCTGGCATCCAATTTTTTCTGGAGCTCCGCTTCGCTTCCGGTTGCTGCAGTCAACTTTTCTTCGATTTCGGCAAATGCTGTTTCTTTTTCCGCAGCGGCCGCTTTCAGTTCTTCAACCGTCTTTTCCAGGCCGCTGACCAGATCTGTATTTTCAGCCAGTTTGGTTTCAAGGTCAGTTTGCAGGTCTTTCAGCGCGGCCGCGCCTTCATCGATTTTCTTCTGGCCTTCCGCAATCAGCGCATCCTTTTCGGCAATCAACTTCTCACTGTCGGAGACGGCCGCATCCAACTTTTCCTGAGCTTCTGCCAGCAAGGTATCTTTTGCCGCAACAGCCTCATCCAACTGCGTCTGGAATGTGGAAGCGATTTCGGTTTCTTTTGCAGCCAATTGCCCCGAATTGCAGCCAGCCACACCCAAAAGCAACACCAACACAACAACTGCATATAAAAACTTTTTCATAAATGGTTCCTCCTACAAGGTATCGTTGAGACCGATAGTTTTTTCGCCTTCAATCTACGATTCAACAATATCGGTACCAAAGAAAAACCGCTTCGCCGATGATCCGTCGTAAACCAAAAGCATTCATTACCACGATCCCGTTCGGAAATCGTGGTGAATTTTGATTCCATTCGCAATTCGAACTTTTTGCAGAAAACAGGATTTCCGCTATCCATTTACGAACTACTCTGCCAAAAAAGAATTCTATTTCAGCAAGGAAAATAACGGATTCCACTCCAGTAGCTCCGGATACAACGCCCTCCGAATTGCCGTTATTACAGTATAACAAGGAATGAATTCAAAATAAATATTACTTTTGTAACTAAAGCGTGAGAATTGTAAACTTTATGAAAAGAAACGATTCAATTGTTCAAAACGGTCCATTATCAACTCAAATGCGATCAATACTTCGCGTTTCCAGGCATCTGTGGCAAAATCCGACACCAGGATCCAATAAGCATTTTTCCCAGCCCGAATCCCTGCGCCGGCGGCCGGGAGATCCCGACTTTCCATACCATCCGGCATCTGCGGAAAACGAAGCACAATGTGCTCCCCTTCCTTCACAATTGCCGAAAGGCCGATTTTCTCGGCATTGATTTTCAGTTGGATCTGGAAAAACAGATTTTCCACCGTCTCAGGCAAAGGTCCAAAGCGGTCTGCGAATTCAGCTTTCAACTGAACCAATTCTTCAGAATCGTGCACCGCCGCCATCCTGCGGTACAGCTTGATCCGGGATTTCTGGTCCGCGACATATTCTTCCGGAATACCAATATTCAACGGCAGTTCAACCGTGATCGGATTGAACAATTGCGCCATATCACGGGTGATGCCAATTTCCTCGTCCGTAATATCCACACCACGGGTGGTCCGGGCATTCCTGACCGCCTGCGCCAGCAGACGGGTATAAAGGTGAAATCCGACTGAAGCAATCGCGCCATGCTGACGGTTGCCCAGAATCTCCCCGGCGCCGCGCATCTCCAGATCCCGCATCGCAATCGAATAACCCGCGCCGAGCTGCGTATTTTCAGCAATGACTTCGAGCCGCTCCAGCCCCTCTTCTGTCGGCTGATGACTGCGTTGGCGGAAAAAATAGGCATAAGCCAGCTGTGAACTCCGCCCGACCCGGCCGCGAATCTGGTAAAGCTGCGCAAGTCCCAGCGCATCCGCCCGATCAATAATCAGCGTGTTGGCGTTCGGAATATCCAGCCCGGATTCAATAATCGACGTACTGAGGAGCACATCAATCTCGCCCTGATAAAAAGCTTCCATCACATCCGAAAGCTGTTTCTCCGGTAGTTGCCCATGGCCGACCCCGATTCGCGCTTCCGGCACCAACCGGTTCAAATGTTTCTGCATCGCATAAATCGACTGGACCCGGTTATGAACAAAAAAGGCTTGCCCGCCCCGCTCCAACTCACGTAAAATGGCATGGCGCACAACTTTGTCCGAATAAGGTCCGACATGCGTGATCACCGGGATCCGTTCGTCCGGCGGAGTATTGATATTCGAAATATCGCGCACACCGGTCAATGCCATGTACAGTGTACGAGGAATCGGCGTCGCCGTCATGGTCAGAACATCGACTTCCATGCGGAGTTTTTTCAGGAATTCTTTCTGCCCGACGCCAAAGCGCTGTTCTTCATCAATGATCACCAGCCCCAGGTCTTTGAATTTCACATCCGGTGAGACAAGCCGATGGGTACCGATAATGACGTCAATTTCGCCTTCCGCCAGCCGTTTCAGAATCGCGTCCTGCTCCTTCGGAGTGCGAAACCGGGAGAGCATCTCCACATGAACCGGGAACGGCGCAAAGCGTTTGCGAAAAGTTTCGTAGTGCTGTTGGGCCAGAACGGTCGTGGGGACCAGGACCGCGACCTGCTTGCTGTCACAACTGGCTTTGAACGCGGCGCGAATGGCAACCTCTGTTTTCCCATAGCCGACATCACCGCAAATCAGCCGGTCCATCGGCCGCTGCCGTTCCATATCCTCTTTCACCTGTCGGATGGCTTTTTTCTGATCCTCGGTTTCGAAATAGGGGAAGGAGGCTTCCAGATCCTGCTGCCAGGGCGTGTCCGGCGAAAAAGCAAATCCTTCGACAAGCTGTCTTTTCGAATAAAGATCGAGCAGATCTTCCGCGGCAGCTGCAGCATTTTCCTTCACATGCTGCTTAACGGTCATCCATTCCTGCGGCCCGAGGCGGGTGAAAGCCGGTTTTCGACCATCCGGGCCAACATAATTTGTCAGCCGGTCAGCCTGATGCACCGGAACATAAAGCTGATCACCCTTGTCATATTGCACACAAAGGAAGTCTTTTTGCATCCCATCGATGGTCCGGGTGACCAGGCCCACATATTGCCCGATCCCGTAATCCACATGGACCACCGTATCACCGGGTTTCAGATCCGCATAATAATTTTCCGGCGTCTCAGTAACCTGCTTCTGAACCTTGCGCGGCAAAGGGCGTTCCCAACCAAAAATCTCACTGTCCGTCAAAAAATGGGAAAAGGAACCATCGTCATTGCGGAAGCGAAATCCTTCGCTGATCGAGCCTGAAAGTATCTGCGGAGCCGTCAATTCTGCCTGCAAATCATTTGAATTAACGTCAAAACTGCGCCACAGCCCATCCAACCGCTGCGCCTGCCGGCTCACCGCCTGCACCGCTTCCCGATTGATCGTTTGCTCCAGTACCCAATCCATAAAAGCCTGTACCCGCCCGCCGAAACGCTCTTCCGGCTCAAAGTGAGTCGCCAGCGCGGAATCAATTTCCGCTTCGCTCCGTCCCAGGTTCAACCATGCCATCGAGTCCAGACGGTCTGCGATCTCGGAAAGGCTGATATAGGGCGCAGGAAAATCGTCCGGCAAGGTCTCTTCCCGCACACTTTGAATCCGCAGCGCCTCGGATTGCTCTTCGATCTCTTCCTCGGTCAGCCGGATCGCTTCCCAATCATCCGTGACCACCAATGTATTCTCCGGCAAATAGTCCAACAAACAAGCCGGATGCCGATGGTGAAGCGGAATAAAAAATTCAGGGAACCTTCCGGGAGTTGGACATCATCCGTATTTTCCGGCAAAACTTCCCGTGCGGGCGTAATCAGCACCTTGTCAATTTTTCTCTGGTTGCGCTGCGTGCCAGGATCAAAATACTGGATAGATTCGATTTCATCCCCGAAAAAATCCATCCGGACCGGAGATGGTTCCGCAGGAGGCCAGATATCAAGCAAGCCGCCCCGCTTCGAGAAGCTGCCGGGCTCAAGCACAGTTTCAACCGGATCATAACCCAGCGCAGCCCAGGCACGAATCAAAGCGTCCGGCAAAATCTCCTGCCCACTTCGCAATGTTTTGGATGCTTTCAAAAAAGTCCATTTTTCAAGCGTCCGCGTCACCACGGCGCGAATCGGCGCGATGATCAACGGTGGTTCTTCTTTTTCCGCACCGGAAGGAATTGCGAGACGGGCCAACCGGGTCAGTGCCTGAATCCGGTCCCGGCGCACGCTGTTGCTCCAGGATGCCTGTTCATAGAAAAGCGGTTCCGGCGCGGGGAAAAGCATGCCGGAAGATTGCGGGTTCCAAAAACCGACCTCATCCAGCGCTACCATGGCATGTGCCGGCTTATCGGTGATAAACAGCATCGGGCGGGGCACGTCCTGCAGCAATGCGGCCGTGACCGGCGCGCGGGCAGCGCGAATCAACCCAAGCGATTTTGAAAAACGCTCGGCCGGTGCGCTGCCAATTTGCCGCATGAGTTCCTGCCAGTCCGCAGTCTGTCTAAGCTGTGATATCAACGTTACCCTTCCACAGTCCCGTTATAACGTGTCATCGCTGCCTGAAGCCCATCCGTGACAAAAGCCAGTGCCGCATTGGCCGCCTCATTGATCACCGAGGGTAACAGGTCGCTTTCTTCTTTATTGAATTTGTTCAGCACATAATCTTTCACATCCATCTGTCCCGGCGGATGCCCGATGCCGCAGCGCAGACGGGCAAAATCCTGACTGCCCAGTTGCTGGATGATCGATCCCAACCCCTTTTGACCACCAGCGCCTCCCGCCGGACGCATGCGCAGCGCGGCGAAAGGAATGTCCAAGTCATCATGCATCACCAACAGCATGGAGCGCGGAATTTTGTAATAGTTCATCAACGGGATCACCGCCTGTCCCGATAAATTCATAAAAGTCTGCGGTTTGGCCAGAATGATCCGCCGGCCTTCATAAGGAACCATCGCAACCAGGGTTTTGAACTGCGCTTTGCCAAATTCCGTGTTCAGGCGTTCGGCGATCCGATCCGCGACCATAAAGCCGAAATTATGCCGGGAGGCGCGATATTCGCGCCCGGGATTGCCCAGCCCGACCAACAGGAAAGTCTCTCCGGAAACTGTGTTTTCCTGAGACGATTGCTTTTTTCTGATTGTATTGAAAAATTTTTCCATTATTGCCCCGATCAATGGTAACGAGCATGTCGCAGGTCGATCACGATCCTGACGACGAAAAAGATCAAGCTGGTCATCAAAACAGAGAACAGGATGACCAGCCCTAATTCCAGGCCGCTGACCGATGCGGGGTTGGGAACGGGCTGCGTTGCAATTTCAGTGGGGATGACCGTCGCCATTGTTCGTGAGTCGCCAGATCCTTTCTTTTTTCTATGCCGTTCCGCATGACGGGCAGGCAATATTTTAGTTTAACATGAGCCGGGTGAAACAGCAAATTTCGGTGATTCTGTTGCCGTTAATCAGCGATGGGTTCGTCTATGTAAATAATCCGGGAAAATGCTCTCAAAGGTGATTTCTATTAATTATTCATCTCCTCCGAATATGAGAGCAGAGGAGATGAACCAACATCTTCTTTCGAATACAGGAATGTCTCAAACCGCTTCATTCCTTCAAAAATACAATAATATCGAGCTTCATGACCTCTTATGAGGTTTTTCTCTGAACATCAGGGTCAGGATAAAAACAAATTTTTAACGTTCGTCGGGACAAACCCCATGCATCTAGAGACTTCCAAAGAAGTTTGAAGAAGGAGCCGGACCATACTTTCTTTTCTAGAACCTAAAATTTCAGGATCAGTTCCAGAGATCGAGCAACCACCTACAGATTCCCTGTTTTCATCAAAAATCGGAATTCCTAAACAATATGTATCGGTTTCATGTTCCGCATTATCATATGCGAATCCAGCAGCACGAATCTCTTGAATTTGTTCCATAAAGATATCTTTATCGCAAATTGTATTCGGCGTAAACACGGGCATTCCTGTTCGATCAAGCAGCGCCAATATTTCCTCATCTGGTAAGCTGGCAAGAATCGCTTTTCCGTTAGCGGTGCAATGTAACATCGCATGAACACCCACTGCAGACCTTGCAATTAATCGGTGTGAAGTTTCAATCGCGTAAATGTAAATTAATTCATCTTTATCCCGAACAGAAAGATACACAGATTCATTACATGAGTCACCTAAACGACGTAAAAAAGGAGCAGCCCTGTCTCTCAATTCGACATTCACCCTAGCATATTGAGAAACTTCAATTAAAGAAAGGCCTAATGAATATTGATCATTATTAACTTTTT
>CALCQT010000594.1 GCA_937894825.1 uncultured Anaerolineaceae bacterium | reverse complement strand
GGCTTTTTTCGTCTGGGTGCTGGTTCGCTGGCTGAAGCTTCGCCGGGCCGATTCCGGGCAGGCCGCTTTTTACGCGCTGCTTTCCGGCGGCGCGCTTGGCATGATGGCGCTGATTCGTACTCAGAGCCTGACGCTTTTGGTCGTGGTGCTGCCTTTAACGCTGGCTGGTCTTCGGAAGAATGCCCGGCGCTGGCTGGGGCAGGCCGTTCTTTTCGCGCTGGCGCTGTTGTGCTGCCTGATGCCGTGGCTGCTGCGCAATCAACAGATCACGGGAAAGATGGTTTTTGATCATCCTATGACGCAAACCGGCGAGATGGCCGCCAGTTACAACTTGGGTGGGCTGGATCTTTCGCGGGAGCCGGGGATGAATGACGGTGAACTGACCGAAAAACTGACGCGTTCCATTCAGGAAAACTTTCGCACCTACCCGGGCGAAATCCTGCAATTCATTGGTGCTCATTTCTTTAATAGTGAAATCAGTAATCTGCGTCTCTTTCCGCTGCGGGACAGGCTGGATTCGCCGCAGGACCTGATCCATCCGCGTGTGGCTTTCTGGGAGGAGCTCGGCAATGACGCGCTGGATGGAACCAATCTGCTGCTTCTCGCGCTGGCTTTTACGCTGATTGTGCTGGGCGTTTTCGCCGCCGGGAAGGCTTCCGGGCTGGCCGGTTGGGCGCCGCTGCTGATCTGTGTGATGTTCAATTTGAGCACCGCGATCGGACGTTATTCAGCCGGACGTTATCTGATCCCGCTGGATTGGGTGATCTTTCTTTGCTTCGCCATGGGCGCGGCGGAGTGGATCCGGATCCTGCTGCGGGTCAGTGGAGCGGTGGCGATCAAGGCTCCGATCGAAGTTTCGCAGCCGGTTTTGAAAAAAGGCCCGAAACCGATACGGTATCTCGCGGCATTGCTGCTGTTCCTGGCGGTTGGGCTGTTGCTGCCGCTGAGCGAACGGCTGATCCCGATGCGCTTTGTTCCGGCGGATCGGGCGGAGGTGGCAGTCAGATTGGGTGTCGATCCAGCGCCTTTTTCAGGATTGCGCCTTCTCCGGCATAATCCGCGTTATTATGCGCCGGGAGAAGGCGAGCCGGAGAGCGCCAAACAGGGCTATGGCGTTGCGGACTATGGACGGATGGTATTTCTGACGCTTTCGCCGGACGGGTTTGACACGACGGAGTTGATCCTGGATCAGGCGCCGGCATATTTTCCGGATAGCGCGACTGTCTGGATCGCGGGGCATGAGAATGGCCCGGCCTCCCTGGCGGATGTGGTGTTGGTGGAGGATGGCGCTGCCGGCGTGCGCTATACCGCGGATCGGGAATGATGCTGGCAGCAAATTTGTGGTTTAATTATTTTTGATATAAGGGAGACAAATTCATGAAATTTCTCATTGCAGGATATGGTTCCATCGGAAGAAGGCATTTGCGCAACCTGCTGGCCTGCGGCGAAAAAGACCTGCTCCTGTTGCGTTCACATCGCAGCAATCTGCCGGAGGATGAAATCCAGTCGATCCCGGTTGAGACCGACATCGAAAAAGCGCTGGCGCACAAACCGGACGGCGTCATCATCGCGAATCCGACCGCACTGCATTTGGACGTCGCCATTCCGGCAGCGCGGGCCGGTTGCTCCATCCTGATGGAAAAACCGATCGCCGGCAGCCTGGAGCGAATTCCCGAATTGCAGGCTGCGTTGAAAGCCGGCGGCGGGCGCCTGTTGATGGGTTTTCAGAACCGCTTTCACCCCGGACTGCGCAAAGCGCGCGAATTGATTGTGTCCGGCGCTATCGGACGGCCGCTTTCCTTCCGCGCTTTGTGGGGCGAATATCTGCCCGATTGGCATCCCTATGAGGATTACCGTCAAAGCTACAGCGCCCGCGCGGACCTGGGCGGCGGCGTGGCGTTGACGCTTTGCCACCCGCTGGACTATCTGCGCTGGCTTTTCGGAGAATTTGCCGCCATCTGGGGCTTCAGCGGTAAAATCAGCGATCTGGAGATTACGGTTGACGACATCGCCGAAATTGGCCTGCAGCTCGCGAACGGCATGGTCGGGACGGTCCATTTGGATTATTATCGCCGCCCGGCCGGCAACGATCTGGAAGTGACCGGAACCGACGGTGTGCTGCATTGGGACAACGCTTCCGGCGTGGTGACGATTCATAAGAATTCGGAGCCGGAAGTGCAGGAATTTGCCCCGCCGGCGGGTTTTGAGCGTAACTGGCTCTTCCTGGCCGAGACACGTCATTTTATCGATGTCACCAGCGGACAGGCCGAACCCTCCTGTACACTGGCGGACGGCGTCATCGCGGAGCAAATGGTGGCCGGGCTGCGCTGTTCCTGGATTGAAAAACGCATTCTGTCATTTGATGAGGTAAGCGCCATTGAATAACTTCTTGCGGCGCCGGGCTTTTCCGTTGATTCTGCTTTGGTTCATTTTGCTGGCGGTTGTTTTCACCTGGCCGCTGATCCTGCACAGTGTGAACGAAGTGGCCGGTGAAATTGGGGACAATATCTATTTTGTCTGGATGGTTGGCTGGCTGAAAAAAGCGCTGTTTGAACTGCGCACCAACCCGTTGGATGTTTCCTTCCTGAACTATCCTGAGGGCTGGAATATGGCGCGGACCGAAATGGCGCCGGCTCAGTTGCTGTTGGCGCTGCCCTTTGCGCTGATCGGCGGCGAGATCTTTGGCTATAACATGGCGCTGTTGCTGAGCTTCGTACTTTCCGGACTGATCATGACATATTGGGTGCGCCACCTGACCGGATCAACGCTGGCCGGATTACTCAGCGGGACTATTTTTGCCTGCCTGCCCTATCGTCAGGCCCACCTGCTGATCGGCCATTTCAATTTGTCCGGTACGCAATGGCTGCCGTTGTTTTTCTGGGGCTGGTTTGATCTTCTGAAGATCCGACCGGAGGGAGTGCAGCAGAATCGCTCGCTTCGTTCGAAAGCCGCGCTGCTGGCTGCGCTGGGTCTGGGACTGACGGCGTTGACTTCACAGTATTACTTTTTTATGCTGGTGCTGGTCGCGGCGGCGCAGGCGCTGTTCGTTCTGATCTTTCACGAAAGGAACTGGCTGCGGCAGAAAGAAACCTGGTCCTCCTTTGGGCTGTTTCTGCTCTTTTCACTGCCATTGGTGGTGCTGGCGGAACTGCCGTTTTTGACCTTGGCTGGTTCCGGCGGCATGCCGGACCGCGATTGGGGCAGTGCCCGCATGTATTCAGCCGGATTGACGGATTTTTTGCTGCCGGGGACCACGCATTTTGCGCTGGGCGATTGGGTGGGTGCGAATTTCAATCGCGAAATTTGGAATGAAGCCACCCTGTACGTCGGGATCATTTCACTGGGGCTGATGATCTATGGCTTGCTGCGAAGAGACCGAACTGACCGCCGAATCTGGCAACTGATTCTCTGTGGTTCACTCGTCGGGCTGGTGCTGGCGATGGGAACCGATTTGCATTGGAACGCCGCGCCGGTTGAGCTGACGCTGCCGGGTTTTTTGCAGGAACGGCTTGGCCGGGAAACGGTACCAATCGTGCTGCCTGGGTTGCTTCTTTTTAAATATTTCCCGTTTTACGCCAAATTGCGCGCCATGATGCGTTTCGGGATTTTCCCACTGCTGCTGGTGGCGTGCGGGGCGGGGTTTGGCTTGAAAGCGCTGCTCAAGCGCGTCCGGCCCTCCCGCCATGGTTGGGTGATATTCCTTTGTTTTGGCCTGGTTTTGCTGGATTTTCTCCCCAAACCGATCAGCAATTTTTCTGAAGTCAAGCCGCGTCCGGTCGATCTGTGGCTGGCGGAACAGCCCGGTGACGGCTCGGTCATGCGCATTCCATTTGAGCTGAATGATGACCAGGCCGGAACCTATTACACGCTCTATAATGGGAAGCCGTTTATCGGCGGTTTCTTCAATGCCTTTCCGCCGCCGCAGTACAGCCGCATCAGCGGTCTGATGGACGCTTTCCCATCCGCTGAAACGCTGGCGCAGGCTGAGGCCCTGGGTGTGGAATATATCCTGATTGAGACGGATGCTGTGCGGGAGCGAATCGAAGATGGGGCGATCCCCTGGAGCGATCCGGATGAATTGTTTACGGCCTGCGAAGATGCCGGGCTGGTTTATACGGCGACGTTTGACGACATCATTGTCTACCGTTTGATGCCGATGCATGGGAACGAAAATAAAAATGAGAATTGAGGATTGCGAATGGCGAAGGACGAAAATAAGCGGATCATAGGAAGGGCGAGTATACCGTATGTATTTGGCCTTCTACTGCTCAACCTTAGCACGACCCTGGGGATGGGCGTGGGTGGCGACGCCACGATTTACATCACATCCGCCCGCAATCTTTTAGCCGGGAACGGGTTAGGGTTGATCAATCCCGATGGTGTTTTCCGTCTGATCCCGTATTTTCCGCCTTTTTATCCGCTGACGCTGGCGCTTTTCGGGCTGAGCGGGATCGACATTACGGTGATCGCCAAATTTTTGAATGTGTTGTTTTTCGTCTTCACGATTTTTGCCGTCAGCAGTTGGGTCGCAGAAGTGAGTCGGTCGGCGCTGAACGGTTTTATGGCGGGGCTGCTTATTGCGTTGTCGCCGGTGCTGATCCCGGCCTATTCCTGGGCCATGTCGGAACCGTTGTGCATTCTGTGCGGTACGCTGGGGCTGATCCTGCTGGAACGTTATCTGGCGCGGGGGAAAGCGATCCATTTGTGGGGCAGTGCGATCCTGTGCGGATTGTCTTTCCTGACCCGTTACAGCGCGGCGGCCTATCTCGGTGCCGGTGTCGTTATGCTGCTTTTCTTCCGTCGCAGCGCTTTGAAGACCCGGCTGGCGGATGCGGTTCGCTTCGGACTGGCGGCCGTCCTCCCGATGGCGGTGTGGATGGTGTATGATGTTTTGAAAACGGACACGCTGGCCTCCCGCAGTATGCTGCAGGGCCGGAATCTGCTGACGGAGCTGACTCGCTTTAGCGACCAATTGAAACCGATCCTGCTGCAATGGGTTGTGCCGGATTCCTGGATAGACACTCCTCCTTATCCGGTTTTTTTCAATGACCTCTTGATTTTCGTGATCATTGCATTCATTTTAGGCAGTCTGGCCGCGGCCTGTCTGCGTTTCGCCCGGATGAAAGACTCCGCGAAAGAGATTGTGGAATCCCGGGAATTGGAGCTTTTATCAACCCGACTCAGCAATATGACGATTTTGCTGACCGGTTTCATCCTGGCATATACATTGGTCATACTCATTGTCTCACTCACAACCTACCCGCCCATCACCATTGGCGCGCGCATGTTTACGCCGGTGCATGTCGCATTTTTGTGGCTGCTGGCGATTCTGTTCGTGCGAATTTGGCAGGGGAATCGGCGTGTGCTGAAAGGGATCGCGCTGGCGGTGTTCATGGGCTTCGCCGGATTTTACGGACTGCGTTCCTGGCGCATTGCCCGGCAGAATGCCATGGATGGACTGGGATATAATTCTTATCACTGGCAGCATTCTGAAATTGTGGCCTGGCTGCGTGAACATATCGACTCAGGGCAGCAGCTTGTCACCAATGAGGAGACCGCGTTGCTGTACCTGCTGGATCGCTCTTCCTGGCCGATGCAGGAAGTTTATGTCAGCGAACCGGACAAGGATTTCTACGCTTATGAAAACGGAACACCCGCCGCCAATGACGAGGGCCGGACAGTTTTCCAAAATGGTGAGGCGCTGTTGGTGGTGTTCGATTCATTTGAAGATCAGATGCGCGATATTTACGGTGCGGACACAGAAAAGCGAATTGAGGCGCTGTTTAAAAACCTGACCATCATCATTGATGGGGACGATGGCATCATCTATTCATTAAAGTAGGACTAAAACAGGATTTTAGCATGTTATTGTGGGGAATTCTTGGACTTGTACAGTCCACACTCCTGCCGGGGTTGATCATATTGAAGGTTTTCCGGATCCGATTGGGATTGATTGAGCGGATCATCACGATTTTTGTGCTCAGTCTGCTCGCTAATTACCTGGTTGTGTTCCTGCTGACCGCACTGGGGATCTATAACCGCACAGCGTTGGTTGGATTGGTTTTTGTGGAAATGCTGGCGCTGATGGTGCTGTATCGGGATGAGATGCATTTTTCCTTTTCCGAAACCGCAAAGAAAATCGGTGCTGCACTGCAGGAAGGATCCAAACCGTATCTGGAAATGGTGCCTTCCGGGAATGACGCGGGGGAAACGCTGCGCTTTCTGCTTTGGTTTGCTTTTGGCTGCGGCGCAATCTCCGCCATTCTTTGGGCCTTGCATGTCTGGCGTCTGAACATTGGGACGGTTTTCAGCGGACAGGACACGCTTTTCTCCTGGAATGCCTATGCTGAAATCTGGGCGCGGAACAGCATTCCGCGTATCCATGGCGCTTACCCACAGATGATTTCAGCCAACTGGTCCCTGAGTTATGTTTTTCAGGGAAAAGGCTATGTTCAACTTTTTAATACACTGCTGCCGCCGGTGTTCTTCCTTCTGATTTTTGTGATGCTCTTTGATCTCGGTTTTCAGAAAAAAGAAGCCGGTTTTTTTATCGGTGCAGTCATTGCGCGCTATATGATGAAGAAGCTGTTGGGAGACGAAATCTTCAACGGGTACATGGATGTGCCGGTCGCTTTCATGAGCTTTTTTGTGGTCTATATTCTTTTGAAGGGCATCGATAAGGACCTTGCCGGTCGGCGTCAGGCGGTTTTGTTAGCCCTGCTGTTTGCCTCGGCTGCCGCGGTGACAAAACAAATCGGGTTTCTGATTCTGCTTTTGACGCCTTTTCT
>CALCQT010000593.1 GCA_937894825.1 uncultured Anaerolineaceae bacterium | reverse complement strand
CACTCTTTCCCTACACGACGTTCTTCCGATCTATGTTATCGACATTTTCGCAACCCTCGCTGATGATTGTGCGGGTCGTTACGCTGATTATCGCATTTACGGTCCATGAGTTTTCGCATGCGCTGGTCGCGGTTTCATTCGGCGATCCGACGCCGCGTTACGATAAACGACTGACCCTGAACCCGCTGCGTCATCTGGACATTTTCGGCAGCCTGATGCTGCTGGTAACCGGGTTCGGCTGGGCGAAACCGGTCCGCATCAATCCCTCACAACTTGAGAAGAAGTCCAAGGCAGCTATGATGCTGGTCTCGCTGGCCGGTCCGCTTTCCAACGTTCTGCTGGCGTTGATTGCGGGTGCTTTGCTCAAATTGGCTCCGGCGGAACCCTGGCTGCGGCTGCCCAGCATCCTCCCCTCCTGGCCTTTTTTCCTCAGGAACTTCATTCTTATCAATTTGAGTCTGGCCGTTTTCAATCTGCTGCCATTGGCGCCGTTGGACGGAGAGAAAGTGCTGGAGTTCTTTGTTCCAAAAGCCATTCGCCCGATCTGGGATCAGATTCAGAATTATGGGATGCTTATCCTGATGCTGGGACTTTTGGTTCTTCCCAACTACTTTAATATTGATGTCGTTGGAAGCGTTCTTTCACCGATCATCAAGAGCTTGTATCAATTTGTTACCGGAGGATGATCTATGGCGATTCAAATTACCATTGTCGGGTTGGGTGAAATCGGGACTTCGTTAGGGCTGGCGCTGAAATATCAAAAAAACGAAATCGTTCGGGTTGGCTGTGATATTCATAAATACGCCGAACAAAATGCCCTGAGCGCAGGCGCTGTGGATACGATCCAGCATAACCTGTTTGAGGCCACTGCCAATGCGGACATCATTTTTTTTGCGGTTCCGGCCGGCGAGTTGGAAGGGAGCCTAAAACTTATCGGACAGGACCTGAAACCCGGCGCGGTTGTTTTAGAAATCAGCGGCGCGAAGACCGCCGCCCAAAGTTGGGCCAAACGCTATTTGAAAGACCCCACGCACTTCGCGGGGCTCTATGCCGCGCTGAACCCGGAATGGATCAATGAATTTCCGAATGAGCATCATACGGCCCATGAAGATCTGTTCCAAAAAGGAACTTTTTTTATCGCCGCGCTGCCGGAAACCGACCCCGGCGTCGTCAAGTTGGCCTTGGATTTAGCCACGCTTGTGGGGGCGCACAGCGCTTTCTGCGAAGCGGAAGAGCTGGATGGAATGATCGCGTCTGTCGAGAACCTGCCTTTTTTACTGGGAAATGCGCTTTTTGATGCCGCTACCCGCCAACCCAGTTGGAAAGAAGCGCGCAAATTTGGCGGGAAAACTTTCTCCCGGCTCAGCGAAACCGTGAAGCTTGGCGCACAGGATGAAAAAGCCGGGTTGCCCCTGCTTGAGAACCGGGATAATACCCTTCGCATGCTGAATGAATTCATTCTGACGTTGAAAGATTACCGGGATGCCATCCAAAACGGGGACGCCTCGACGCTGGAGACATTGCTCAAAAATAACCAGTCCACACGGGAAAAATGGGAAAAAGAATACTCGGATGCGGTCTGGCGGCGTGAAAGCGAGACGCAAGTGGAGCGGCCCTCTACCGGCGAATATTTTGGACAGCTGTTCCTCGGGGGACTGGTTAAAAAAAAGAAGAATTAGTGAGGGCGGATCGTTTCGTCGAACTTGAGACGAAAAGTTTTTATTGTTATATGGTTCGCTGCAGCAACGGCGCCTTTTATACCGGGTGGACTACCGACCCGGAACGCAGAGTCAAAACACACAATTCCGGACGCGGTGCGGCCTATACCCGCATGCACTGTCCTGTGACACTGGTCTATGTTGAAACACTGGAATCGAAACAGGCTGCCATGATGCGTGAGCGGGAGATTAAGAAATACACGCATGAGCGGAAACAGCGCCTGGTCACCGGACAACAACAGCAAGCGGAAAATATGGAACCCAACGAATAACTGCGGGTTGCCGCAGAGAATCAATCAAAAGACAAAGGATAAATCTTTGGAGAAAAAAGCTTTTCGTTCCGGTTTTGCCAGCGTTGTCGGACGCCCCAATGTCGGGAAATCCACGCTGATTAATCATTTTTTAGGACAAAAAATTGCGGCTGTCTCGCCGCGCCCGCAAACGACCATTCGCAATCAACTGGGGATCTTATCTACGGATGCCTTTCAATTGATTTTTATTGATACACCGGGGATCCACAAACCGCTTTCCAAATTGGGCGAAAGCATGAATGACGCCGCGCTGGCCACACTTGGCGATGTCGATTGTGTCCTGTGGCTGGTGGACGTCACAACGGCCCCGACGGATCAGGACCGGAATGTTGCGGAGCGGCTGCAGGCAGCGAATATTCAAAAGAATGGTCTGCTGGTTCTCAATAAAAAAGATCAGGCTTCGCCGGCTGTTTTACAGGAAAACCAGGCTGCCTATCAGGAGCTTTTTCCGGATGTCCCCTGTTTCCTCATTTCATCGAAGACCGGGGATGGTTGCGATGCCTTGCTTGAGAAGGTGCTTGCGATGCTTCCGGAAGGTCCCGCCTTCTATGATCCTGAACAGATAACGGATTTGTATGAACGGGAGATCGCCTCGGATCTGATTCGCGAATCTTTGCTGAAGAATCTGGAGGATGAGGTGCCGCACGCGGTGGCGGTTCAAATCGAAGAATTCAAGGATCGCAGTGCCCAGAATTCATATATCCTGGCGACACTGCTGCTTGAACGGGAAGGGCATAAAGGAATTCTGATCGGTAAGAATGGCGAGATGATCAAGAAAATCGGTTCTGACGCCCGGCGTGAAATTGAACTGATGACCGGACGCAAAATTTATCTTGAACTGAAAGTCAAGGTCTACAAAAACTGGAAGAATAACGCCGCAATTCTGCGCAGCTTGGGCTATATCCGCGATCGTTAGCACCTTCCCTAAGACAGCGATTTGTATTTTTGAAAGCCCTCCCCCAGGACTTCATGTGTGTGTCCGACGACCATGAAGGAATCCGGGTCCGCTTCCTTCACCATCTTCTTGAGCTGGTTGACCTCATTGCGGCCGATGACACAGTAAATGATTGCTTTTTCCTCACCGGAATAGCCCCCGACCCCTTTCATATGCGTAACACCGCGGTTAAGCACTGTGATGATGTCGGCAGCAATCTGATCCGGTTTTTGTGTGATGATCATGACGTCCCGGAAATAACTGGTGCCTTCCGAGATGGTCTCTGCCGCGAATCCACTGATATAAATCGCTATTAGTCCGTAAAGCGCGAGATCCCAGCCGAAAGCGACGCCGCCCAGCAGCACTGAAATCGAATCGGTTAACAGATAGGACTGGGCAATCGGAACGCCGAGCCGTTGGTTCAGGATCCGTCCGAGGATATCGGCACCCCCGCTGGTCCCGCTGCCTTTGTATACCAGCCCGAATCCCAGACCCAGGATGACCGCGCCAAACATGGTATTCAGAAACAGATCAGCCGTCACGGTATGTTCAGGAATGATGGAACTGAACAGATCCGTAAACAATGAGAACAGGATAACCGCGACAATTGTTCGGATGGCAAAGCGCAGCTTCCCGAGATACTGCCAGCCCAGGATGAACAGCGGGAGGTTGCCGACCAGCGTGAGGAGGCCGATTGGCCAGCCGGTATAGTAATTGACGACCTGGGCCAGTCCGGAGACGCCGCCGCTGATTAGACGTGATGGAATCAGGAAGAAAACCATGCCGATCGATTGGATAATACTGCCGCAAACAATGTAAAGATAATCCAAAAGCGTATCTTTTGTAAGCAAATCGGAGAAGAAAAGGTTGGCATTTTTGTTCATAACTAGATTAAATCATAATTTTTCAGAAAATGGAGAAACTTTTGCAATCTGGAATGATCACCAATTGATTTTTGATCTCAGTAAAGCGGCGTTAGAATAAAAGATACGAGAATGAAGCGCAGTGCAGGTCCAGCAGCCGATGGGCCTGGTATAGGTAAAGTTATTGTGATCAGAAAACAGGAAGGATGGAGTATGTTTCAAAGAATAAATCCGGAAACGTTGTTGATCAACCCGTTTACGTTGATCGGTAAAGAATGGATGCTGATTTCCGCAGGGACGGAGCAGCGCTATAACATGATGACAGCCAGTTGGGGTGGGCTGGGGATTCTCTGGGGAAAAAATGTCTCCCGCATATACATACGGCCCCAGCGTTACACGTTAGCGTTTGTGGACGGGCAGGAATATTATGCCCTGAATTTCTTTGAAGAGCAATATCGGAAGGCATTGGCTTATTGCGGCGCGCATTCGGGCCGGGATACGGATAAAACCAAGGAAACCGGACTGACGCCGCTGTTTGACGCGCAGGCGCCTTATTTCCAGGAAGCGAAATTGGCGCTGATCTGCAAGAAATTGCACAAGCAGAAACTGGATCCGGCCGGATTTTTCGCTGCAGCAATGGATCAGGAATTTTATCCGGATAAAGATTATCATGAAATGTTTGTAGGTGAGATCGTGGCGGTTCTTCAAAAGCAATAAAGCGATAAGCAGGATGTAAACGAAGATGACAAATTGAAAGTTTACAACATTTACTTGGTACAGGAATCGTACTTTTGACACCTGTATCAATTTTGAATAATGCCTGTTTACACGGTCACCCGGCATTTTCATTGCTGATGTGACCGTTTTTCATTGATCAGCATGGCGTATGTGAGATCACTGCACGTAGCGGGTCCGGGAAATTTTTTGTAGCGGTCGGGTTTGGATCAATAAACAGATTCGGCCGGAACCAGGGCCAGAGACAGGTTCGAAAAGCAGACCGGGGGCGGTACCCTTTGTTTCGAAACGCCATATAATGATTTCTGGTGTTTCGTGAAAACGATACGCTGAGATTTACGTAGACATTAATGATATGAATTCCTGAGTAAAGGAGTTAGGATGCGGGGAAAACAAATTGGCAGAAGTATCAGTGGGTTGTTGATTTTATCCATTTTTTTTATTTCTGGTTGTCAAAGCAGCAGTGTTTCTCAGGAAACTGTTATGACGCTGCCCGCGGCAATCGGAGCGATCGATCAAACGATTACACTGATCGGCAATGTAGAATCAGCACAATCCTCTGAAATTCTTTGGCGGACAACCGGTGTAGTCGAAAATGTTGCGACCGCTCTCGGGGACCAGGTCACGGCCGGTCAGGTTTTGGCTACATTGGAGAAAGATTCGCTTTCTGCTTCCATTATTCAATCGGAAATACAGTTGCTGGAAGCACAGGACAGCCTGGAAACACTGGGCGTCTCGGAAACGGCGAAAGCACAGGCTTATAAAGATCTGCGGGATAAAGAGAAAGCGCTGGATGACGCAGAGTTATTCGCGGAGGGTTTGAATTATCCAATTGCAAGCCAGAAAGAGATTGACGCCGCGAAAAAGAGCCTGGATGGAGCAAAAGACGCGTACGATAATGCTGCGTCGGTTTATCAAAGTGTGATCCTGCGGGATTCTCTGGATGAGCAGAAGCAGGACTTATACAAATCACTGCAGAGCACGCTGACGACTTATGCGCAGGCGTATGATCAATGGCTCTATTATGTTAATAATTCGTCTGAAAACACCAAAAAACAAGCCGCGGCGGATGTTAAAGTGGCTGAGGCTGCCTATCAGGACGCCTTAAAAGCGTTTAAAACCTAT
>CALCQT010000592.1 GCA_937894825.1 uncultured Anaerolineaceae bacterium | reverse complement strand
GAAGGGATTGCACGGCGAATTGCCGGAAACGCTCAAACCGGGCGCGCCGGAATCCGAACATTTTCGCAGCTATCTGCTGGCGGAGAACCGCACTGCCGCGGAGGCTGCCGCCGAAAAGGCGCGGGAATTGGGGATCACGCCGCTGATCCTGACGACCGAATTGAGTGGGGAGGCCCGCCAGGCCGGCAATTTCCTCAGCGCGATTCTGGCAGAGCTGCGCCGGGAGCCGTCCTTTCTCCCCAAGCCGGCGCTGGTGATCGCAGGCGGCGAGACGACCGTCACGCTTAAAGGAAACGGAAAAGGCGGGCGCAATCTCGAGACAGCCCTGGGTGCGGTGCAAGCGCTGAGCGGAATGGAGCGCGTCCTGCTGGTCACACTGGCTACCGATGGTGAGGACGGTCCGACCGACGCGGCCGGTGCGGTTGTGAGCAGCGAAACTTGCCGGCGCGGGCTGGAAGCGGGCCTGAACCCGGAAAGCTTCCTGGAGCATAACGACGCTTACAACTATTTTGACAAAAACGGCGGCATGATCCGAACCGGCGTCACCGGGACGAATGTCAACGATCTGAGTTTTCTGTTCGCTTTTTAGTGTCTTTCCTATTTTACAGCAAGGGAAAATCCGAAAGAAATGCCAGACGATCGAGACATTTCGTCAATGTTCTTCAATAGGGAATAACGATGGCAAAAAACATTAACAGTCTTTATTCGAGACCGGTTTAATTAAAAAATTAGTGTAAAAAATAATTTGCGGACTCATGATCAGTAGGTTACAGAATCATAACTGAGTATAATCAATGCCGGGAATGGAGTTCTCCCCCGGCCATGCCGAAACCGCTGAAAAGCTGATGACTTCTGCCAAAAGCAGAAATGATCAGCTTTTTTTGTTAGAAAGCGTCAGCACGATGGCAGGATCCAACCTTCTGACCGCCATAAGCCCGCGCTCGGGATTAGAGAAGAAATGCCACTCAGAACTAAGACCACTTACCCTTTGTCATAAATGGAGATTCGAAAATGAAAAAAGCTATCACCCAATCCCGTGACCATCTCCTGCTGACACTGATCGCTATCCCGATCGGAATCGCGGCAGGGCTGATTGACGCACTGTTTGGCCGTGTTTTGATCCGGATCACGGATATCCGAGTTGCTTCTCCAACCCTTTTTATTCCCTTCCTTGGCGTGATCGGAGTAGTCATTCAGTGGGGATATCGGAAATTTGGCAAAGAAAGCATCAAAGGGATGCGGTTGCTTTTCGAGGTCAAGAATGGCGACGGTGATCACATTCCGCTGCGGCTGATCCCGCTCACGATCGTTGGCACCTGGCTGACCCACCTGTTCGGGGGGAGCGCCGGGCGGGAAGGCGTTGCGGTACAGATCGGAGGCGCGCTTGGCCATACCGTCAGTAAATTCATTCGAGTACAAAATGGGGAAAAAATCCTCCTGATCACAGGGATGGCAGCCGGCTTTGGAGGGTTGTTTCGGACACCCTTCGCGGCAGCCTTTTTCGCGATCGAAGTGTTCACCGTTGGCTATCTGGAACATATCGCCGTGCTGCCCGCCCTGGCAGGAGCCTTGACCGCCAGCTATGTATCCGGAGCATGCGGACTGGAAAAATTTTCCATCCCATTGGCTGTTGACGGATCACTTTCCTGGAACCTGCTCCCACAGTTGATTTTGTTGGGAATCCTTTTCGGACTGATCGGCAGGCTTTTTTCTGTCGCGATCCATCATTCCAAAACGCTGTTCGGAAAATTGAAGATAAATCCATATCTGCGGATCTTTATTACCGGCACACTGATCGGTGTTCTGTCACTCCTGTTCTTTAAGGGGCGTTACTCTGGTTTAGGGACAAATCTGATTTCGATGAGCTTCGCTGATGCCATCAAGCCATGGGATTTTGCGTTGAAATTTATCTTTACCATCCTGACGCTGTCCGCCGGATTTCCGGGTGGCGAGGTCACCCCGCTTTTCTCCATTGGCGCCGCGGTGGGAGCGGCGTTGGCACCTATGCTCGGGCTTTCCGTACCCTTGACCGCGGCACTCGGGTATGCGTCCGTGTTCGGCAGCGCCACCAACACCATGATCGCTCCGATCCTGATTGGAGTGGAAGTCTTTGGAACTGAAACCATGCCACTTTTTGTTATTGTCTGCCTGATCGCTTATGCATTGAATGGAAATCGATCCATTTATCCTCAGAAAATTATTGAAGACTTAAGTAATCCTTCTTAAATCGGGTTGTTCAAACAACATCCAATTTCATTTATTAAGCTCCCTTAACGCCTCCTCTACATCGCTGTAGCCCTTTACATTCGGGTCTTTCGCAATCCTCTCAGCTTCCAGCATCGCCGCAATGGTTTCGGCATTCGGTTGATTCAGCGAAATATCAAAGGGAATTCGGCCTTCCCGAAGTGACTGACGGACAAAAATATTGAACGCTGTGGAGAGGTTCATCCCTAATTCGTTAAACAACGCATCCGCCTGCGCTTTCAGATCGGCATCCATGCGAATGCTGATATTGGTCGTAGAGCCTGCCATACAATCATCTCCTTTCGTACTAATACTGTCATTATACACTATTTGCACGAATAATACTATTCTTTGCACGAACATTATTATGCTGATGGAATAGAACAGATGGATTTGAAAATTATTCGTGACAAAACCAGGAGAATGTTCAGCAGCGAAATGCCACAGATTGCCACGCCGCGGATAGCATTGGCCAATTTTTATAATTGAAATGCCATTTCTGCATCGAATCCCTGTTGACACCGTATACAAAGGTAACACACTAAAAAATCTTCGTTCTTCTGTTCACCGGGTTTTGATCATCGGTGAATCAAAAGACCCGTTTTCTCACACAATAGAGGGATCATCAATCAAAAACAGACTATTGCAAAAAAAGCGTATTTCACTTATTATTTTCTATAGACCGACTGTCGGTCTATAGAAAGGACAAACAATGAGGATTCTAAAAGATCCGGAGACGAGAAAAAATGAAATTCTGGACGCAGCAGCAGAGCTTTTCGCCGAAAAGGGATTTGACGGCACCAGCACCAACAACATTCTTGAAAAAGCCGGCATCGCCAGAGGCACGCTGTATTACCACTTCAAATCCAAAGAGGACATCATGGACGCGTTGATCGAACGCATGAACGCGCAAATATTAAGCGCTGCAGATGAAATAGCTTCGGACAAAAGTATCCCTGTTATGGAGCGCCTGCTCCGTGCGGTATTAGCGCTCAACGTCGGGGAGGAGAGCGCCGGTGTATTGGAATATGCCCATAAACCGCAAAATGCCCTGATGCATCAAAAAATCCAGCGGGTCATGATTACCGGTATTCCGCCGATTCTAACCAAAATTATTCAGGATGGTATCACGGAAGGTTTCCTCCAGACACCTTATCCCTATGAGTGTATGGAGATGATCTTCTGTTACGTGAATACCCTGTTTGATGGAGACCTCATTTCTTTGTCTGAGATAGAGCGACGTCAAAAAATCGTAGCGTTATCCTTCAACATCGAACGACTATTCGGGATGCAAGAAGGCAGTTTTACCAATGGCATGGCAATGTTTAGAGAAGAGAGCGAAAATGAATAGCATTAAGTCCGAAAATTCATTTCGAAAATTTATGCTTTTATGGTCGGGAGAATTTGTATCCGCTATCGGCAGCGGCCTGACCTCCTTTGGATTAGGCGTGTATGTTTTTCAGCAGACCGGACTCGCCTCCGCCACAGCGCTGGTCATGTTGCTGGCATTTCTGCCGAACCTGCTGTTGAGTCCGCTGGCAGGCGTGCTGGCTGACCGGTATGACCGTCGCCTGTTGATGGTAGCCGGTGATGGCCTGTCCGCGCTTGGGCTCGTCTTCATCCTGGTCTGTATGCTTCGCGGCGAAGCGCAGCTTTGGCAGATCTGTGTCGGCGTGACCATCAGTTCCATCTTTACATCGCTGCTGGAACCGGCTTATAAAGCCACCATTACCGACCTGCTCACAGAAGAGCAATTCACCAAAGCCAGCGGACTGGTCCAGGTAGCCGGATCGGCAAAATATTTGATTTCCCCCATACTGGCCGGTTATTTGCTCCGTATCTCGGACATTAAGCTGCTGATCGTGATTGATATTTGTACCCTGTTTTTGACCATCGCATCAACGCTCGTCGTGCGGAAAGGGCTTGCTTCACTGCGAAAAGAAAGCGAAAACGCTTTTTGGAACGAATTTCGTGAAGGATGGACCGCTTTGCGTCAAAACCAGGGCGTCCTGGTCCTGACCGTGATGGCATCCGTTTTGACCTTTTTTATGGGATTTATCCAAACGCTTTTCACGCCGATGATTCTGGCCTTTGCCGACAGCGCGTCGCTCGGCGCCGGCACCACCATCTCCGCCTCGGGGATGCTGGTCACCAGTCTGATCATCGGCCTGGTCCCTCTCAAAAAAGGGTACGCGAAAATTCTGTCAGCCTCATTGTTCCTGGCGGGCATTTTCATGGCAGGATTCGGGCTGCGTGAAAACATGATCGTGATTTGTACCTTTGGCTTTTTATTCTTTGCCATGCTTCCATTCGCCAATACCTGTCTGGATTATCTGATCCGCACCAATATTGAGAACGCCATTCAGGGGCGCGTCTGGGGGCTGATCGGGATCATCTCGCAATTTGGTTATGTGATCGCCTATGCGATCTCCGGGGTTCTGGCGGACACTGTGTTCAGGCCGCTTTTTGTCGAAGGCGGCGCGCTGGCTGGCAACGTTGGAAAAATCATCGGCACCGGTTCCGGACGGGGCACCGGCTTCCTGATCATCGTGGCCGGAGGTCTGCTCTCACTGACGGCCATCGGTCTCTCTCAAATAAAATCCGTTCGAAAACTAGAAGAAAGAGGAAAGAATGTACCTGAGAATCATCTGGAATGATGTCAAACGTTCAAAAATCATCACACTTACCATCACAGCGTTTATCCTTGCCGCGGCACTGCTCGTGACGCTGGCTGCGATCCTGGTTGTGAATCTGTTCGGCGCGATTGATTCCATGATGCAGCGGGCAGAGACACCGCATTTCATGCAAATGCACGCCGGTGAGATCGACAGGGAAAGGCTGTTGCAATTCGCCCGGCAGAACGAAAATGTCGAGGATTTTCAAATTTTGGAATTTCTCAATGTGGAGGGATCCCAAATTGTCATCGGAGCAAATTCGCTGGCAAATAACGTCCAGGACAATGGCTTTTCGACGCAAAGTGAAAATTTCGACTATTTGCTGGATTTGGACGGAAACATCATTCAGGCATCGGATGGAGAATTGTATGTGCCCATCCCCTACATGCAGGACGGCACGGCGCACCTGGGTGACACGGCGCTCATCAGCGGACAGGAATTCAAGGTGGCCGGTTTTTTGCGCGACGCACAGATGAATTCACGCCTTTCCTCCTCGAAACGGTTTCTGATCAGTAAAAATGATTACGAAAAAATCAAAGATTCCGGAAATGTGGAATATCTAATTGAATTCCGGTTAAAAGACACTGCCCAACTGGGTGCCTTTGAGGCAGCTTACATCGCGGCCGGACTTGAAGCCAATGGTCCGTCGGTGACCTATCCGCTTTTCAGGCTGATGAACGCGATCACAGACGGCATCATGATTGCGGTATTGTTGCTTGTCAGCGCGCTGGTCGTCGTT
>CALCQT010000591.1 GCA_937894825.1 uncultured Anaerolineaceae bacterium | reverse complement strand
AACAGCGATTTGATCAATTGGCCATTCCGGGGCGTATTTTGCGATGAATTCATCAATTCGTACAACGTATGGCGCCACGCCCTGGACAATGACCTCCACAAATTCCCGCAGATCTTCATCCAGGGGAACCGCTTTCAGACGCTCATTTAAAATGATATTGACCGTATGGCTGGACATATCCATCTCATACAATGCCTGAAGTGCGATGCCGCGGGCTCTCGTACGATCATCGATCTCCATGTCTTCCATGACATCGTAGACAACTTTCTCGATGATCTCCTCTTCCGGCAAAACTTCCGGCAGCAGACCATTTTCAACCGGTGTCAGCGCATCCGGCATGTTCTCAGTATCGAACCCAAATGTTGTCATCGGTTATTGCTTGGCTTCAACGGCAGGAAAATCAAAATCCTCAACATGGATATTGATACTGCCTGCTTCCATTCCGACGGTTTCTGAAATGGCGCGGGAAATATCATTCTGAAGCTTCTTCCCCACTTTCAGTGTGTTCTGTCGGTGATCCAGGATTACATAAACGTCCGCATTGACAACACGGTCTTCGATCTTAAGTTTTATACCCGAATTTGATGAATTCACAAAAATTCTGTTTACGCCCTTGGTCTCACAGGCCGTCATTTTAATGATGGTTTCAATTACCTCCGGAGCAATTGTAGTGCTTCCAGCAACGCGAGGTCTCTCGGTCATATTTAAATTCCCTTTCCCTAATTATTGATGGTAATTATAAAGGCAAAATAGAACCTTGCCAAAAACCGGACTTTCGGGCCGCTTTCACTTCTGTGCATTTCACTTTTGATGTCTTGCCTGGAGAATCGTGCGGTGGTACACTTTATCCTGAAAGGGTTCGATAAGTATTATTATCAAACACAAAGAGGAGCGGAAATGATGGCGCATCCGGAAGCAGCGGTTGTAACGATTCAGGAAAGTATAAATCGTTTTCTTGAAGTGATTGCCTTATCGCGCAGTGAAAACACAGCGCGAACCTATCAGAACGGAATGAGAGTTTTCGTTGAGATGCTGGCTGAAATCGGAATTTCTCCGGATGAGCCGGTCAACAGAATCCAAGAGGATAGTACTGCGAACTATACCAAGTATCTGAAATTTTATGCGCCTGCTACGGAGAATCTGTATATAACGGTCTACAAGAATTATCTTTCTTTTTTGGTGGCGGAGAATCTGGTCGCTCTGAATTTGCAGCAGGTTAAACAGCTTATTCAACAAAGGACCAGAAAACCCGGTATCCGGCTTCCGCAATTTCCACAAGCGGATATCGAAAAACTTCTTGATTACGCAATCGAACTGACTGGAGGAAATTTCGATGATGAGAGCGAAAAGCTGATCAATCTTCGTGACGGCGCTTTTCTGATCACATTGGCAGACACCGGTTTGCGAATCCATGAAGCCTGTAATCTGCGCAGAGGTGATATTGACTGGTTTAAAGGCAAAGCTATTATTATTGGAAAGGGGAATAAACAGGCGGTTATTCGGTTTTCAGAGCGATCATTAATGGCTATGCGAAGCTACCTAAACGAACGAGGTCATCTGGACGGAAAGGGAATTAAACCGCTGGCAGCCCTGCCCGTTTTCGCCCGTCACGACAAGGGCGCCGGCAGTAGAGTCCTGCCGATTACAACTAAAACGGGCCGGCAGATCGTTGCCGGACGGGTATTGGAGTGCCTGGGAGCGGAAGCAGTCGGTTCGATCACACCACACTCTTTTCGGCATTATTTTGTAACCTGCGTGCTTCAGGAGACCGGCAACCTGAAGATTGCACAGGAGTTCGCCCGGCATACCAATATCGCAGTCACACAGCGTTATACACATCTTGCGAACGATGAACTGGATGAAACTTATCATAAAATTTTCGACAAGGATAAAAACGGCTGATGGTTTTCATGTTACAATTCGCTGGTAGTTTATGAGTAAAAACAAGCGCGCATTTCTCCTGTTATTGATCTTACTGGCGAGTTTCACATCTTCGGGCTATCGCGAGACCTCTTCCGGTATCTATCCTGAATATGTTATCGAAGAAGGCGATTTTCTTTCAATTGTCGCCAACAGGTTTTCCACCTCAGTGAATGCGATTCTCGAAATCAATAACATCCCCAACGCCGACTCGGTTTTGGTCGGCGATCGGATTAAGATCCCCTCTTTAGAGGGAATCGCCGGCACAATTTCCACCGAAAGTGTAAAAATTGGCGATACCATCCGAAATATCAGCATTCAAAGCGGCATGTCTG
>CALCQT010000590.1 GCA_937894825.1 uncultured Anaerolineaceae bacterium | reverse complement strand
AAGATATGGATGCCAAGGTGGATTTTCTGTGGAAATTTGCTTAATTCGGATGCTTGCGGCCTATTCGGCCTGTTTTTCGATACTGCCGTTGGCGACGTGCCAGACGGTGTGGTTCCGCAAAAATTCAGGCGAGAAATAGCCCAGATCGGTGGTGGTCAGGATGCCCTGCCGGCTGTTATCCAGCCAATGCATCAAATCCATGCGGCGCTGGTTATCCAGCTCCGCCAGCGTCTCGTCCAGCAGCAGCAGCGGCATCGCGCCGGTGCGTTGGCGGACCCATTCGATTTCGGCAAATTTCAGGGAGATCAATGCGGTGCGGATCTGGCCGCGCGAGCCGTATACGCCCAGATCGATTTCGTTGCCTGAAATGCGAAAATCATCGCGGTGAGGACCGGTGGTTGAGATCCCGCGGGCGATGTCGACGTTGCGGTTGGTCTTCAGATGATTCAGAAACGCGTCAGCAATTTCTGCTTCCGTGGATTGTGCGTCCGGAGTGAGAGCCGGCTGATAGGCGAGCCTCAGTTTTTCCTGCCCGTTGGTCAGCTGCAGGTGCGCTGTGTTGGCGTATTGGTCCAAGGCTTCCAATGCGTGAGCCCGCTGCCGGATCAGCATGGCCCCCTTTTGTGCCATCAGCGTGTCCCAATAATCCAACTGCTGCGGATCGGCCCGCCGCTCGGCCAGCGCTTTTAATAGCGCGTTCCGCTGGGTAATGATCTGGTTATATTGAGAAAGCACCTTCGCATAGCCGGGGACGGACTGCGAGAGTGTGATGTTCAGGTAGCGGCGCCGCTCCTGCGGGCTGCCTTCCAGAATGGCCGTCATCTGCGGAATGAAAAGAACGGTCAGGAATTTCCCGACCGCGTTTTGGGCTGTTGTTTTGCGCCCGTCCAGCAGGATCTCTTTTCGGAGGCGGGCGCCGGAATCTTCCGTCTCCTGGATGATGCGGACTTCGAGTTTGTGCTCCGCGCCGGCGATTTGAAAAATGACGATGATTCTGGCCACCGCGACCGGTTCGTTCAATATGTCGAACCGGATCAGTTGTCGGTCTCTCCCTGCCAGCGCGGAGGTGAATGTGGAACAATAAAAAAGCGCCTCAAGAAAACTGGTTTTTCCTTGCGCATTTCCGCCGGACAACAGTAAAATCCGTTCGGGAATATCGGTTTCCAGGTGTTTATAAGAGCGGAAGTTGCTGATCGTCAGGTGCTTGAGGAGCATGGAAACGTCCTCAGGCTACCGGTCCGTGGCGGTTTGGGAAGATTCTTCGCTTGTTTCGGATTCATCGGCCTCTTCCAACGCCGGTTCCCAGATTTCCGTGGCCCGGTCGACATAGCAAACGCCGTCGAGATGATCAATCTCGTGCTGGAAGATGCGCGCGAGCCAGCCTTCGGCGGAGACTTTCACCGGTTGTCCCTGAACGTTCAGCGCTTTGATTTTGACCGCTTCGGCGCGTTCCACTTCCCCGACCAATCCCTTGATCGAGAGGCATCCTTCGATCCC
>CALCQT010000589.1 GCA_937894825.1 uncultured Anaerolineaceae bacterium | reverse complement strand
GGAAACAATCGGCGGCGCGCTGGCACCCGTTGCGTTCACCGAAGATATGCGGAAAATGGGATACCAGAACACCTTCCTGGGCGGGTATTTCTATACCGGCGCCCCTCTGTTGCAACGATATGCTACACCGGCAAATTCCCGGACCGATATCAGCACCCGTCCGGATGCCTATAACCAAACGACAACCGCCGAAATCTCGCAAATTTTGGACGATATTTATCAATGCGCAACGTATAACGGCGGAACCTTCCGCGCCGTCTTCGGCGACACCATCAAACAGAGCGAATGTGTTGCGATGTTGGATTTGCTGTCAGCCAACAAGACCGCCGTTTTGCTGGAAGCGGGTATCCCTGAGACCACACGCGTGGCGCACAAACATGGTTGGATTCTGGAAGCGGACGGACTGATCCACAATATCAGCGACGCGGGGATCGTCTACTCGCCGGAAGCGACCTATGTATTTTCCATGTTTTTTTACAGTCCCAGCCAATTGGTTTTTGATCCCATCAACCTGATGGCGTCACAGATCTCCCGCGCTGTTTACCAATTTTTCAACCCGGGAGAAGGATAATCATCCGGAGATTTCAATTCGTGATAATGAACAAAAAAGCGGTCTGAGCATTTTTTGATATGGGTGTCGAGATGACACATTTGTTCACATAAAACAGATTTTTGACACACGCACCATTTTCCTCCGAATCTGAATTGTGATGGCACAAAACATAACCCATGAGAATCAGGTAAAATCATTAAGAACACGAAACCGCTCGCGGTAGTGGTTTTCAACCTCACGTCAAAGGGTATTTTAGAATCTATGTCAGAACAAAGCACACAACAGCCGGACTGGCTGGATCGGCCACTCTTGAAAGCCTTTCCCGGATTTACCCGGGAGAAATTCATCATCGCACTCATCATCCTTCTTGCGATTCTCAGCCGTTTCGCGATCCTGGGCAACCGGGTGATGTCGCATGATGAAGTCAATCACGTCGTCCCCTCATACAGGTTATACACAGGCGGAGGATACGCGCATGATCCGGTCACACACGGCCCGTTCCAGTTCCATATCGTCGCGCTCACTTACTTTCTGTTCGGTGACAACGACTTTACATCCCGGATCCCGGCCGCGCTGTTCAGCGTCGGAGCGGTCATTTTCGTACTCTTTGCCTTCCGCCGCTATCTGGGCAGGATCGGCGCGCTGGTGGGCGGTTTCCTGTGTCTGATCTCCCCGCTGCTTCTGTTTTATGGGCGCTATACCCGCAACGAAGGGTTCATCGAACTGATTGCCGTCGTAATGCTCTATGCGGTATTGCTATATTTTGAGAAAAGAAGCAATTTTTCACTTTACCTGCTGACGCTTTCCATTGTGATGCTGTTCGTCACCAAAGAGGTGTCCTACATCTACGTTGCCCAGTTGCTGCTCTTCTGCGGATTTCTTTTTTTGGCCGACCTGTGGAACGTGCTGCAAAACCGGCAAAAGATTCGTTCGCAGGGACTGCTGCTCATCCTGGCAGCCTTGTTCCTCCTCGCGGCAGGCGCCGGATGCTATCTGCTGGCCGGCAGTGGTGAAACAGCGATTGCTTCACTGCAACTCACAGGATTGGTCATCGGCGGTATAGGACTATTCATCGCCATTGCGGCGGTGATTTTCCTCTTCGTCAAAACCGGCTGGACCGCGTTGCGTCAATTGCCTTCGTTCAATCTGATCGTTTTTGTCGGGGCGCTGGTTTTGCCGCATCTGGCCGCATTCCCGATCCAACTGATCGGCTGGGATCCACTGGATTACTCCTCCGCAGGGTTGACCCATACCGGTATTGTGCTCGGCATTCTGTTTGTAATTTCTTTCGCGATCGGCATTTGGTGGAATCGGGAAGTCTACCTTAAATCCGCCGCCATCTTTTACCTGATCTTCATTACCTTTTACACCACGCTTTTCTCCAACGGACAGGGGTTCTTCACCGGCATCATCGGCAGCCTCGGGTATTGGCTTTCCCAGCATGATGTTCAGCGCGGCGGGCAACCCTATTATTATTACGGCTTGATCCTGATCCCGATTTATGAATTTGCAGCCCTGGCCGGAACGGTATTGGCGGTCGTTTTCGCCCCCCGCGGCCGGCGCTTTTTCCAAAAACCCACCGACCGGCTTTCAGCTGCTGAAACGGAAGAACAGGAATCCCCGGTTATTTTTGATCTGATTGCGGACACCCCGGCGGAATTTTCGGATAGCCTCAACACGGCGGATGATGAAAATTTCGCAGAGGAAATCATCATCGAAGTCGAGACAGAGCCATCCGAAGATCAAAACGTTTCTGCGTCATCCACCGAATCAGAAGCGCCGGTCTTCCGGACAGATGGAAAACTCCCTACGCTGCTCCTGTTCCTCTATTGGTCCATCAGCGCGCTCGTGGCCTATTCCATCGCGGGCGAGAAAATGCCCTGGCTGGCGGTACACATTGCGATCCCGTTGATCCTCTCAGCCGCCTGGGGAATTGGTTATCTGCTGGAGGGTTTTCCCTGGCGGAAACTGTTCTCGTCGGAAGGGCTGACTGGAATTCTGGTGTTGATCACCGGCGGCTTCGCGCTGAAAGGGCTTTTGGCCCCGCTCAGCGGCCCGATCCTGCCTTTCTCCGGTAAAGAGCTGTCTCAGATGAAGGTTACCAACCAGTTCATCCTGGCCGCGGTGGTTTTCCTGATTTCGCTTTTCATCCTGATCCGGGTCTGGAGAAAATGGCAGGCCAGGACTATTCTGAAGACATTGACGCTCCTGGTTATAACTGTTCTCTGTACGTTGCAAGCCAGAACCGCTTATGTGTCTTCATTCATTAAATACGATACGGCTGAAGAATATCTGGTTTACGCGCACGCCGCCCCGGGACCGAAAGTCGCGCTGCGCCAGATTGAAGAGATCGCCGCCCGCACCGGAGAGGGAAAGGCCATTAAAGTGGCCTTCGATAACGATGCGCGCTATCCATACTGGTGGTATTTCCGCGATTATACGAATAAACTGGACTTTGACCAGACGGTGACCCGGACCTTGCGCGATTATGACATCATCCTTGCCAATGTTGACAAAACCAGCCGGCTGGAGCCAATTGTGCGGACCGGCTATTACCGCTTTGAAACCATGCGCCTCTGGTGGCCGAACCAGGATTATTTCTATCTCACACCGGAGCGTATCCTGAATGATTTGACAAACCCTGCGATGCGAGCCGGAATTTTCGATATCTGGCTGAACCGGGATTATAAAAAATACGCCCAGGCAACCGGGAAGACCAACCTTACCCTGGAGACCTGGGAACCGTCCGCCCGGATGGTGATGTATGTAAAGAAGGATCTGCTGCAAAAAATGTGGTCGCTGGGCGATTTCAGCAGCGTGATTCAGGATCAGGCTCAAAGCCAGGATCTGTTTGAGGATGAAAAATTTGTTGAGCTCAACCCGGTACTTTCCATCGGCGGCGCCGGTACGGAAGCGGGTCAATTCAGGTCCCCGCGCGGCGTCGCTGTGGCTGAAAACGGCCGGGTTTATGTACTGGATACCGACAACAATCGAGTCCAGTATTTCGACGAAAACGGGACCTGGCTCGGCATGTGGGACGCCCGCGAACAGAGTGGCTTGAACCAACCCTGGGGCATTGCCGTCGGGCCGGATAACAGCGTTTATGTCGCGGATACCTGGAACCATCGTATGCTGAAATTTGATGCCGACGGACAATTTTTGGCTGAATGGTACGCCAATGACCCGAGTGACCCGAACAAAACCTTCTATGGACCGCGGTCCGTCGCGGTAGACAGCACCGGGCGCGTTTTCGTCTCGGACACCGGGAATAAACGCGTCATGGTCTACAATGCAGACGGCCTGTTCATCGGGAAATTCGGTACGCCGGGTTTGGGCGAAGGTGAATTGGACGAACCGGTCGGAATCGCACTTTTCGGTGACGACCGCCTGGCCATCGCCGACACCTGGAATCAGCGGGTTCAGGTCTTCGATGTTTCCGGCAGCAATCCGGCGACCTTCCGGGTAACCGATACCTTCGATGTGCAGGCCTGGTATTCACAATCGCTGGATAACAAGCCGTATCTGGCCTTTACAAAAGAGGGGAATATCCTGATTACCGATCCGGAGAGTTACCTGGTATGGGAATATGCGCTTGACGGGAAATTGGTCCGTTCATGGAACGGCGGCGGGGGCGATATCGACACACCGTCTATGCCGACCGGAATCACGGTGGACAACAGCGGCGCGGTTTGGATCGTCAACACCACCGGCGCCAGCGTCAACAAGTTTGTGCTGCCAAACGAGTAAGGGTGATCCCGTGTCAAAGAAATGCGATGTATTATTCTCCGCTTTACGGAGAATAATACATCGCAGGGTGTGTCATAACAATCGACATGACATACCACGCTATAACGGCTTATGCATCCAAACAAGCCGGTTATGAACAAAAAAACCGGCTTTCAAAAATGCGTCCACGTATACCCCTTTGGGGAAACTGACCAGCAGCGGCTTGAAACGGCCATAGCGGCTCCCAAACGTGGAGAGAACGCTTTCCATCCGAATATCCTGGCAACCTTGCGCCGGCACGACCCACAAATTATTACAGAAACTGTTCGTCGGCTGAAACCCGATCCAGCAAACTGCTTCGCCTGTCAGATCGGTCACCCGGAACGTCTCTACATCATTTTGCACAAAAAAACGGGATAGAAACAAAAACGCCCCGCAGTGGAATATACCCGGATCATAATTTAGGTTCCAGACTACATCCGGCGGATACCATTTTTCGAAAGCTTCCGCCAGGTCCCGACGTTTGACGCCACGTATTTTTTCCCGCCGGATATCCCCGGCTTCTGTCTCGCGGACGAATTTCCGTGGATGAAGCCATCCGGTCCGATACTCATCCACCAAAAATCCCAATTTCTGATACATCCGCAGGACTTCGGGGGTTTCCTCACGAACCTGCAAATAGATGGCGGCCCCTCTCTTTTTTTCGGCCTCGCACAGCGCTTCCCGCATCATCAAAGCCGCAATCCCTCGTTTTCGGTATTCAGGATGTACACAGACATTTGCAATCAGAAAGGCAGCGCGGTTTTTCACCGTGGCCGGGAACAAATTGACATTCCCGATGATCTGTCCGTCAGCGGCTTCGCAAACGTACCCGGTAATAGAAAAATCAGCCTGTGCAAATAGGGATAAGAACGGGAATCGCTGCCAATCCACGGCGACAGACCGCATCCGCTCAATAAACGCGATACCATCCGGGTCAAGGAACGGACGAAAACAGAGTTCAACCAGATCCGCAATCTGCGCTACATCTTTCCCGGCGTTGATTCTGCGCACCCGATAAGCACCTGTCCCATGACCAGCACTATTCATTCCGAACCACTTTTGTAAACAGGAATGGATATAATCCAAAAATCCAGAAAAGCAGCAGCACATAACGCAAAAAATTGCCAAATAATTCGCCAAAAGCGTCATTCAGCAGCGGCTTTAGAGCTGATTTCAGGATCAACACAAAAACAAGTCCCACCATCAATTTCAGCAAATTGATCCATAAAGGAGCCTTCACGTCAAAGCGGATTTTCCGCACCTCCCAGAAAACGCCAAGCGCCGCGCCTGTGATCGCACCCAGCGCTTTCATTCCGTCCGCTTTCAGCGCCGCCGGGGTCCCTTCCGGATAGGACTTCAAAAGCAGAAAAGCCGCCGAAACGGCCACAATAAAAAGGATCGCTATCAAAAACAAGCCATCTTTCGCCGGATTTTTTTCAATCAGGGCGAACAAACGCGTCGTCACCAGTAATAACAGCGCCCCGATCAACAATGAAACAAGCACATCCTGCAACGTGTGAACACCCAAATAAAGTCGCGAAAAACCGACCAGGATTGTCAGCAGCGCCATCAGTATCGCGAGCGGCTTCTGTTTTCGGAACCAGACTCCCAATGAGCCGAATACGGCAACCGCGTTCGCCGTGTGGCCGCTCGGAAAAGAGAAACCTGATGCTTCCGCGATCGCCTCCGGTACCGGGTTCAATGCCGGCGCCCGCACCCAGGGACGGCTGACGGCAAAAGTGACCTTCAGCAGTTGGTTGACCAACGTGCCGCAGAAAAAGTTCAGCGACACAAACAGCGCCAGGCGTTTGTTCAGACACCAATACAGCAGGCAAAGGAGCGGAAACAGGATTATTTCCTCTCCGAACATCGTCAGCTTCAGGAAAATTTCCGTAAGGAAGGGGGTTCGGATCTGTTCAAGATTCGACAAGACCAGCAAATCTGCGGGCATAGGTTCTTCTCCGTTTTTCTTTCATTATATTCAGGCGCACACAGAAATCAAAGCAATTCATAAAAAAGGGAACAAATCACGTATTCACCATGGGATAAAACCGTCAGACTGTATAATGGATAGCATCATCTGAAAAGAGGGTTTGCATGAAACAAAAAACAATTTGCTTCCTGATGCCGCTGCTGTTCGTCACATGGATCTTGTCCGCTCTTACCCCTGTCAACGCAGCGCCGGCAGCCGCCGATGAAGATTTAACCAACGAAGCCTGCACACGGGATTCCCTGTTTCCGGAATCCGGCAACTGTGGCTATGAAATTGAACACTATGATATCGCATTCGAATGGGATGACCAAACCAACATCCTTTCCGCAGACGTGACGCTGTTGGTCAACGTACAGCAGGACTTACAGGAATTACCACTGGATTTTACCAACCGGTTCGCGGTTCAGGAAATATTGCTTGATCAGATCCCGGCGCCTTTCACCCAAAGTGCGGAAAATCTGATGGTCAGCGGCGACTTTGTCGCCGGGAAGGCCTATTCAGTGCAAGTCCGCTACACAGGGCTGGCGGAGGAAAAGATGATTCTGGCTGCACTGAGCCCCTCAAGCGCGAAAAGCAACGGAGAGGTCCAGCCTTTCTGCCTGGTCAATGAACCGAACCTGGCCGCGGCCTGGTTTCCGTCCAACGATCACCCCAAGGATAAAGCCACCTTCACAAGCCGGATCACGGTTCCCGCTCGCTACGCCGCCGCCAGCAACGGACGGCTGACCGACATTCAGTTTCCCAATGGCGAGACCTTTACCCCACCGGCAAATTTCACGCTGGAGAGCGATGACAACGCGGAAGGAACTGTCACTTATTCCTATGAGATGACCGACCCGATGGCGCCTTATCTGTACACTGTCTGCATTGATTCTTTCAATCTCGAGCAGCAAACCCATGACAACGGGATCATTCAGCTGGACTTTTTCCAAAAAGATCTGCCGAATTATGAAGAATTTCGGAAATGGGCCAACCTTTTTCCGGATATGGTCGCCTGTTTTGAACCGTTGCTGGGACCCTACCCTTATCAGGACGCGGGCAGCATCATCCTCAATCGCGGAATCGGCGGCGCACTCGAAAATCAGACCCGGTCGATCTATGGCTCCGAAATCAGTTATTTCGGTGAGACCGTTTTTGCACATGAGATTTCCCACCAATGGATCGGAAACTATGTCAGTATCGCGGACTGGAGCGACCTCTGGATTAAGGAAGGCTTCGCCACCTATTCCGAAGCACTGTGGGAAAAATGCGCCGGCAGACCCGAAAATTATGAAAAGACATTGGATGATTTTTACTTGATCGTCGCCAACGACGGGATCAATATACTGGATGCCAAATCGTTTTCTCAGGATATTTTATCAAAAGAGGAATTCCCGAGAACGGTTCTCTCCGAAAAGGGGAAGATTCTTGAAGGAGTGGAATTGATCTGTGGAGAGACACCGGAAGAAGCGGTTGTTGAAAAAATCGATGCATTGCTGGCTGAAGGTGATGCGCTTTCGGAACAGGAATTCCTGGAATTGGTGCCGCAGACCTGCAACTCCCTGTTTCTGGACCCGCTGAAAGAGCGTCAATTGCGGGAATTCTTTGGGTTCTCCACTGAAGAAAGCTGGAGTGGGGAGACGCTGCGCGGCCCCAAGATGGTCAGCAGTGATTTCAACGACCTTTATGGGTATCAGCCTTATACTGGTGGGGCCCTGGTCTATGTCGCGCTGCTTGACAAACTGGGAGAGCCACTTTTTGCCAAGGCGATGCAAACTCTGGTGAAACAGTATGCGAACAGCGTCATCGACACAGACGGATTCATCCGGGTTTTCAGCAAGGCAGCCGGAGAGGATCTGACCGAGTGGATCAGCCAGTGGTTGGCTTACCGCATCCTGCCCGATCTGCCTGGGCGTTACAGTTATGAGGAAGTCCGCAACCTGTTGAATTAATTACATTGCGCTACAGGGGTATTTTGTAGGGGCGATCATCGCGCTTCACGCACGCTACACGATGATCGCCTGAATTTGCGCGATCACTGCCCGCATGAATTATCGAATTATCCGAAAATTTGAGCCCTGTCATTCCAGACATTGCTGTGCGCAGTTGCGCCTTTGAGACACTCTCCACATATACACCATAGAAATTCAACTTGATTTTTGCCGCTTTGGAAAATCACATTCATTCATGAATGGGCAGCCCTCGCACCTGGGCTTCTTTTTGCAATGCTTTTTGCCATGTTCCAGAATCAAAATATGATATTTGCCGAATAAAATCGCGTCTTGTTCAAGATTATCCGAAAAATATGCCTGTAAAGTTTTATAGTCTCTTGCGGCGGGAACAGGCAATCGTTCAGCGAACCGCTTAATATATGCATCGATCACAAAGGTTGGGAAGTAAAAAACATACAGCAGGATAGCGTCGGCGGTTTCCGCCCCGATCCCCCGGATCGCCAGCAATTCATCCCTGATTTTGCTTAATGGTTGTGTTTGGACAGTCTGAACAGAATAGCCATACTGTTTGTACCAGACAGTCAGATTTTTTATACAGGCCGCCTTGGCATGATAAAAACCGCTTGGATAGATGCGGGTAATCAACTCTTCAATGGTCAGCTTTTCAACCAATTGCGGCGTCAAGTCTTCGGCAAAATTCTCCAAAGACCGTTCAACATTGCTCCAGGCAGTATTTTGAACCAGAATGGCGCCAATCATAATTTCGTAGGAATGGCCCGGCCACCAGCCCAGATCCCCATAATATGTGAGCAGCATATCGTAAATCCGGCGTATTTTGTTTTCCATATTGATTAGATAGACAAGACGTTAAAAATAAAGCAAAGTTTCAAAGGGTAAGTAAGGTGTTGTTTTTTCCGCGGGCAAGTCCCTGCCGGCAGTTTACCCACGGTCGTTCCGGGGACGGTATTGGATCGCTTCGGCGACATGCTCCGCTCCGATCGCGTCTTCTCCGCTCAGATCAGCGATACTGCGCGACAGTTTCAGCAGCCGGTGATAAACGCGAGCCGACATCTGGAAACGTTCGACAGCGCCGCGCATCAACCGTTCTCCATCCGCATCCAGTGCGCAAAATCTGCGTATCTCGGCCGGTCGCATCTCCCCGTTACAAACAACAGCCTCCGATCCGGCAAAGCGCTGCCGCTGCATGGCACGCGCAGCTTCGACCCGCTTTCGTATCGTCTCCGAACTTTCGGCCTGCTGCAAACTGCTGAGCTTGTCAAAATCCACCCGTGGCACATTGATATGAATATCAATCCGGTCCAGCAACGGGCCGGAAATCCGTTTTTGATAGCGCGTGATCGTCACGTCGGAACAAGTGCAGGTGCGCGCCGGATCTCCATAAAAACCGCAGGGACAGGGATTCATAGCCGCCACCAGCATGAAATTTGCCGGAAAAGTGACCGAACCGGCAGCCCGTGCGACGGTGACAATTTTGT
>CALCQT010000588.1 GCA_937894825.1 uncultured Anaerolineaceae bacterium | reverse complement strand
ACGATACGAGTTGTACCATCCCTCTATCCAACGAGAATATTTCAGAAATCATCGCTGCATATCCCGGCGATCCGGCATATGCAGCGGTGACCTCGGCTCCAGTCACAGTACAGGTAGTTGAGAATATAAAAATCCGTACAACTGCCAAAATCATTGGTGTGGTCCCCGAAAAACAAAAATACGCCAATGAGGATGAAATCACGGTTTATGTCTCCGTCACACCGGAGGAAAAAGCCGAAGAACCATTAAGTGGAACGATTTCTGTCACAGATGGCATTTCAACCTGCGCAATTGACACACAAAAGGAAAATTTTTGCGCGCTTAAACTGGTCAACAATCTTGCCTCCCAAATTGAAGCGCATTATTCCGGAGATTCGCTTTATGCGCCATCGTCCGCGGTACCGCACCCCATCCGGATATCCCTGGTTGAAATCGGCGCAACCCTCCAGGCCATGACCTACAATGGATGCGATTCTCCACAACCGGATGAAAATCACGTGATCCGTTCCGAAAGAGAGATGATGCCCGGTTACCCGGAAGTGGATTATTTCACACTGGACCCGTCTTTCCGCGCAGGCGGCGGATTTTATGTAAACGCGACGCTGACCACGAAATCCGGACAATTTTCATCCGATCCGGGAACCGTTTCGGCAAAGTTATGTCACAAACAGCACCCGGATTATTGTCTGACCACCGGACCGGTTAGCGCCATCCGAGACAGTGGCGCAAACCGGCTGGCAAAGGCGACGCTCGAATTCCCGCTCATCCAGCGGGCAGGCAATTTCCAACTGGCGGTTGAATACAGTGGGGATTCCGTTGCCATCCCGGGAGAAATCTCAGATTTCGAAGTGCGGGGCGTATCCAAAGCGCTGCTAATTTTGACGCCCACAGGGGTCTTCGAACCGGCGGACGAAACCTACTCCGCATATAAATGGCATATTCCATCCGCATCAGACGCAGAAATCGATATGAGTTTTGACGCTTATTATCTGAAAGGCGGAATTCCTGCCTGCCCGACGCCCCTGGATGCGAATGCCTTCGAAACGCCCCGTCCTTTCGATCTGAAGGTGACCGTGGATCCATCCGTTTTCGGCGCAAATTCGCCGGACGAGACCTGGCGGGCAACCCTGGAACAAAACGGTGTTCCCGCCGAAATTATTTCCGGATTACAGCCCAATCTGACCTTTTGGGACCGTTCGGCCTGTCAATGGCAGCGCTCAAATGGCGCCTGGCAAATGATTTGTCATAATCGCGGGATTACGGAGCCTTCCCGCATCACCTATTATACGGATGATCAGGACGAAAATTACACGGTCAGCCAGCCCGAAATCCCCATCCTGGTCAGCATCGAAAAGTACCCGTCCCAATTGGATATCGGAAACCTGCGGGAAACGCTCCAGCCGGACCAGATTTACTGGCTGAACTTCCGCAATGATCATTTTGATATTTATGCAACAACCAATTGCGATGGGATTACACCTGTTCGAACAGTCTCATCTTTTCTGTTGGACGCAAACGCCCGGCCAATTGATCAGGTTATCAACCTGACCGCCTATGTCTCCGCTCGCGCAAAAGCAGATAACAATGGCCGACTGCCACTAATCACGACACCAATCGAAATTGATTGGGGCACAATCTCCAACGCTTTCACGGTTGAGCGATTCTATTCCGGCTTCACCGAAACCGGTGAAATCAAATCCTTCAGCAAACCGCCCAGAATTATTAACCTGGATGGTTGTCAGGCATCAACGGACGGCACTCGGCTGTCAATCACGGCAGCTTCGGGAACGTTATCCGGCCAGGATTTATGTGATCCCAACGATAAAACCAAAGGGCAATTGGGGGTAGAATCATCCTTTTGTCAATTGCGGTTTTCATCCGCAAGTGATAGGCTGCCGGTTGTGGTCCGTTTCGCAGGGAATGATGTGGTTGCCGGCTCAGAAGTGACCGTTCCGCTGTCCGTCGGGCCAAATTCCGCAGGCGCTTCACCGCAAATCGATTCCTCGCAATTGCTGATGATCGCTGAACAACAACCCGTCTCCATCCTGCCGGCTTTTCTTGAAGCGGAAACCGGCTATCCCGTTTATACACCCCTTGTTGGAATGCCGTATCGACTGCAAATAAAAAGCAGTCTCCCGTTGGATGGTCAGGTTTCTCTGTCAGCTAATTGGCCGGAAATTTTCAATCCCGGGATTTTAGATCCGGACAAAAGTACCTGCCTGAATTATCTCAATTCGGACTTCAGTCAATTCAATATTCCCGGCAGCAATTTTGCCGGAGACACCGGTTTGTTCGAATGCGCCATCGTTTTTTCCGGCGCCGTTTCGCTGCCGGGTCCGCAAACAATGCATTTTACACTACAAGAAAACCAGGAAAAGGCCGGTTTTCGAATGGATCCGCTTGATTGGAACGGCATCCCCGCCGCTGTTCAAAAAAGAGAGCTGACCCACCTCCTGACACTTTCCAATGAGAGCGGGCCGCAATGCACTTCCTTCAATCCGGACTGCGGACTGATGACAGCCGGCGATATTTATCGCCTGACCTATCAGGTTCCAGCCTTTGCAGATGCCGCCAGTAACAAATCCCTTGCGATGTTGTCATCCGCGGATGAAATCGGCCCCGGCATCGTAACCTGGCCGGAGAACTGGGCGAATGCCATCCGTTCGGCACAATTATCCGGTGCCGCGGGCGGGATCGAAAACCTGTGTACAATCGATGCCAACGGACAAACCGTTTTCGAATGGGAACCAAACACAGGACAGGACAGCTGGCAAACATCCTGTGTCTTTATCCTGACGGACCTTGAATCCAGCGGGGCTTTCCGGCTGCTTCTGGAAAATCATGCCCGGTTTTTCAATTTTCCGCAGGCTACCCTCACGCTGCCCGCAACGCTACAACGAAGAGAAATCAATCTGACGCCCACACTCTCGCTCCGGATGAACCCCGTGGCAGACAGTGAACCGACCGACAGCCTGGTCAACGGTCAGGTTGGGACCCTTTACCGCAGCAACAACCCGACTCCGCTGACCCAACCGCAAGCCGCAGGGATCGCAGAATATACACTCGGAGGCACAGCCGGCGGCTTCCCCGCCGGAAGAAGTCCGCTGACGAATGACCGCTTGTTCGTGCGTTGGGATCTGTTGGACCGGATCGCAGCCATGGGAGAGTTGCCGGACTGTTTCGTCCCGGATGGTGACGGGAGCTATCAAATCGGGACGCTGGTTGAATCCGGACCCGGACAATGGTCTGCACAGTGCGCATTCCACATCCCTGCTTCAATTCCAACCGAAACCATGGTTGGATCACTCGAAATGCGCATCGAAGCCAGTGCCTATCAAAAATCGACATCAATTGCGTTGTCCGGGCAGCCCTTCCGGATAGAAACCGCCCGGGGATTCGTCACGCTTCCACAGGCTCCGGCTGTATTCCAAACTGATACGGTCACGCTGGATTTTGACACACCATCCGCGCCCTTAACGGCGTATGCCAAAGCATTACTGGAAAACAGCGATCTTTTTCCGGCAGCGATCCAATGGGAATATCAGGACCTGCTGGTTTGCGAAACGCCGGAATCGCCCTACCGGCGCAACTGTTCGTTCCGCTTCGATACACTCCCTGAGTGGAATCCGGGCAGCACGTTTCAGTTCAGTCCAACCACGACGGGATTGGAAAACCTGCTTCAGGTTGAATTTGTTTCAGCCGAAACAAACCAGTTGCAGGACCAGTACCCGATCGGGCCGGTTTCCGCAGCCAATTTGCGGATCCGTTCGACCCTCCTGAAAGATGGCATGGAACTTCCGCTCCCGCCTGCGGAAACCGAAACGTTCAACCTCGCAAGCGGATATATTTTGAAATTCACCGCACAATCCTCCCATCCGGACGATAGCGAGCGCAGGATTGATCTGAGCACAATTTCAGCGCTGATCCGTTGGCCTTTTTTGGCCCACCCCGCCGTCATCGGGAGCTGTTCCGCTCCTTCGGGCGAATTGATTTTGACTTTTTTCCCCGATGCATCCGATACAGAATGGACAGCGGAATGCGACTTCCAAATCACACGGGGAGATTTTTCCCTGGCCGAGTCGGAACGCGACCTGACAGTCGAGATCAGCGCACCCGGATTTGAAATAGAATACGAGCCTGCGGATCAACCGATCCGAATGCCCGGCAAAACGCAAAGAATGACATCGGAAATGACAATTTCTCCAATCTATCAGACCGGTAACCCTGCCATGCAATTCTCTTCAGCTCAAATTCCCGCAGAGACGGACGTCAGTGTCGATATCCTGTTCAGCGGAAATGAGGCAGCCTTTGATCCAGCCATGTTATCCATCTCCGCCGGGTC
>CALCQT010000587.1 GCA_937894825.1 uncultured Anaerolineaceae bacterium | reverse complement strand
GGCAAAACAAGAAACAGCAGACAAAAGAAAAGACTGTACACTTTTCCGTTTCCAGGCCAGCGCAGCATCATTTTATCCGAGGCATATATCAAGGGGACCCATAAACCATAAAGATTCTTCCCAATATTCGGAATCCCGACAAGAAAGCCGACCGCCAGCGTCAGCGCGAGCGTCCATTCAAAAGCATCGACCGTACCGGAAGCGTTGATGAACCATTCAATCAACAGGACCAGAATAAAAAAACCTGAAATCGCCCAGCCGATCCGTCCGCCCAATTCCGGCTGCCAGTTTTCGATCATCCGGCTGAGATACATCGGCGACAGGTATTTATAATAATAGACGACAGAGCGAAGAAATTCCATCACCCAATCCAGCATAAACAACGCGGCGATCATCGATAATAATCCGGTGGTCAGCAGCATCCAAACCACCACCACACCATGCCGGTTCCGCAGGCACCACAGACAGATCCAGAATACCGGCAGCAGCGTCAGGTTATACTTGATCAGTGCAAAAGCAAGCATAATTCCGGCAAATTCCTCGTCATTATCCCGTATCGCATCCAGGGCAAGGACCAGCATCAGGATTGTCAAAATCCCGATGTCCCCATCAAGGATCGCCATCCAGGAATAGTAGCAGAGCAACAATGCCAGCCCGATCATGAATGGTGAAAACGGCTTGCTTTTAATCTGCATACTCAGCCTGATTTTGAGCGCAGTCCCAACCAGCGCCGCTTCCAGCAACGTCATCCAGATAACCAGCGCAACGTCAAAAGAATTGATGAATGTAAAAGGCAAAACCAGGAGGACCGCATAAAGCGGAAGTATGAATCCGCTGATGTTCGGATCGTTTGGAAATTGGGCTTGCACCTGTTCAAAAAGCTCGGCGCCATAAGGATTGCTGCCCTGAGCAAAAAGGACCCGTCCCGAAAGCCAGTAACTGTAAAAACTGGCGCCGAAGTCCATCCGGACCACAAAAAAAATATTCAGTGCAATCAGACCAATCAGTAAGATCAGCAGACCGCCAAGTAACGAAGGCGAGATACCATAATCCCGACGTAATGGACGTGTAGAATTCATAATTCAATTGTATCGCATCCGGGGAACGACTCAAATTATGATGGGAGTATCAAAAAAGAATGATACAGATCCCCGGCCATTGTGGGGCCAACCATCGTGAAGCATGTGCGACGGTTGGCCCCACAATGGCCGAGGGGCAAAAAATTATCCAATTACTTTGCGATAGACGCGATGCCGCTTGCTTGTATTCAATCCCAACGCTTTCATTTCAAGCCGAACTTCCTTTGCCGTTTCCGCCATCTGGGTCGCTTCGGCGTCTTCATACTGCGGAAACTCCTCGAGCAACTCCTTCATGGCGGTATACAGCAGTGCATTCCCGCCCCGTCCATGATATTTTTCCAGGATCCCAAAGCCATTCAGCGTCATCCGTTTGGTGCGTTTCGTTTCCAGAAGCAAATCAATCAACAGAAGCGGCGTTATCTTCCCGTTATGCCGCTGCATCGCAGCGGACAAATCCGGGAAAGTGACCAGAAATCCGACGATTTCACCTGCATCGTCCTCAATCAGTTTTACCAATTTAGGATCGACCAGTTTAATAACATTATCAATCAGGAATTGCATCTCGCTCATTGATAACGGAAAATATTCCCAATTATTCTCAAAAGCTTTTGCATATAACGCAGCGATCATCTCTTTTCTTTTGAGAAACTCCCGGCGGGACTGATAGGTGATTACTTTCAACTTCCCACGTTTTTTTACCAGCTCGGTAACTTTTTGAACTTTTTCAGGGACTTCGAAATCCTTTGTTTTGAACCCCATTGAGACGAATTCATTGCATTTCTCAAATCCAAAATTCTCATATAGCGCCTGATAATACGGGAAATTATAGGCTGCCATATTCATCATCTGACGGTATTCGTACCCTTCAACCAAAACACCATATCCGTCAAAGAGTGAAAACCCTTTTGGTCCGATCAATTCTGTCATACCTCGGGCAAGCGCCCAATCGGAAGCGGCATTAAACAGCGCGTCTGCAACTTCCTGGTCATCAATCGAATCAAAAAGGAAAAGATTGGCCGTTTTCTCCTGATGATATTGATTGAAACTGTTATTCATCAGAGCAGCAATCCGCCCGACCAGTTTTCCGTCCTTCCAGGCTGTAAAAAAGTCCGCTTCCGAATGTTCATAGTAAGGATGCTTTTTTTTATTCAGCATGGTTTCAATATCGTTCCGAAAAGGAGGAACCCAATTCGGCGCGCCTTTATACAAATCAAAATGAAACTGAACAAACTGTTTCACCTGCCGCTTATCCTCTGTGTTAACAAGTTTGATCTCAATCATGAATAAATCCCGCCTTTGTGAATAGAAATAAAACAATATTGTTGGAGATAATCTTTTAATTCGTGGTTCTATTCTACTCCAAAATCGACATTATGCATGATAAAAATAATAGCAAAATCACTCTTTCCCTACCGAAAGCTGGTAAGCCACATCGACAATCATGTCCTCCTGTCCGCCCACCATTCCACGCCGGCCAAGTTCAACCAGGATATCACGCGGATTCAGATTGAAGCGTTCGGCGGCCCGATAGGTGTGCAGCAGGAAGGATGAATAGACACCGGCGTATCCCAACATCAGAGCGGTGTTGTTCACCACCTGCGGCCGGTGCATAACGGGATCCACCGCCGTCTCGGCAACATCCATCGCCTGATAAAAGTCGACGCCGGTATCGTAACCCAACCGGTCCAACACTGCGGCCAGCACCTCAAATTGAGCGTTCCCAGCGCCGGCGCCGAGTCCGCGCAGCGTTGCATCGATATAGGTCGCGCCGGACTCCACCGCCGCCAGCGAATTTCCGATCGCCAGCCCCAGACTGTTGTGCGCATGGTATCCGACCGGCACCGGCAGCTTCTCCACCAGCAATTCAATCCGCGCCCGAACATCATCCGGCACCATATATCCCGAAGAATCCGCGATATTGATATAGTCCGCACCGGCATCGACAAAAATTCGGGCCTGCTCCAGAATCTTCTCCGGTCCGACCATGTGGCACATCATCAGGAACCCAACCGCCGTCAGTCCGGCATCTTTGGCATATCGGACGTGCTGAATGCCGACGTCCGCCTCTGTGACATGCGTCGCGATCCGGAACGCTCGGATGCCCGCTTCCCGCGCGATCTCCAGATCCGCAATTGTCGCGACACCGGGGATCAACAACGCGGTCAGAATGGAATTATGAACCACATCCGTACCAGCCCGGATCAAATCCTGTTCCGGCGTCCCGATAAAACCGTAATTAATCGAAGAGCCGGCAATACCGTCCCCGTGACTGACTTCGATCATCGCCGCGCCTGCGCGTTCCAGGCCGCCGGCAATGGCGCGCACCTGATCAGCCGTGAAGCTGTGGCTTACGGCATGGCTGCCGTCCCGCAAAGTAGTGTCAACCAGATAAATCTTCTTCTTTTCCATCTTAGTTCACTCCCAGCATCCGCCCGGCGATTTCATCGGCTGCCGAAATGGCCGCGGCGTTGATTATGTCCAGATTCCCGGAATAGCGAGGCAGAAAATCTCCGGCCCCCTCAACCTGGATAATTACGGTGACTTTGTTCCCATCCAGAATCGGCGGCACCCGCAATTGATATCCCGGCACATATTGCTGTACCCGCCGCACCATGTCCTCGACGGATTCCCGAATGGTCTTCTCGTCCGGATTCTTCACGATCGCGAAGATCGTATTCATCATCATGATCGGCGGTTCGGCCGGATTGAGAATAATGATAGCTTTGCTGCGATCCGAACCGCCGATCGTCCGCAGCGCCTCTGAAGTGGTCTCTGTAAACTCGTCGATATTGGCCCGGGTCCCGGGACCGGCGCTTTTGGAGGCCAATGAAGACACGATCTCGGTATACTCCGAATCCGCAACCCGATTAATGGCGTAGGCAATCGGCACCGTGGCCTGGCCGCCGCAGGTGACCATGTTGAAATTATCCGCTTCCGTCAGTTGATCCAGATTCACGCAGGGGACCACAAACGGGCCAACCGCTGCGGGCGTCATGTCAAAGACGATTTTGCCCGCTTCTTTCAGAATTGGCGCGTGCTTTTTATGCGCGCTTGCGCTGGTGGCGTCAAAAACAATCTGCACCTCCGGGTCTTCCGCAACGGCCAAGACGCCTTCGGTTGAGGTTGCGAACCCCAATCCCGCCGCCCGTTTAATCCCTTCGGATTCAACAATCCCGGCCATGATGCGCATTTGCAGATTCTTGCTGCGCATGATCTTGTACATCAGGTCGGACCCAATATTTCCGGGGCCGATAATACCAGCCTTGATTTTTTCCATCGCTCCGTTCCTTTTCACAATTCGATTTCTAATTCGGATTCCAAAGTCAGTTTTGGCCGTCAAGCGCAATGCGGTGCGCGGTGCGGTTGTTTCCAGCACCCGAAAAACTTTTCTTTGAAGTCTTTTTCCACGCCTGTCCCGCCTCATCGCTCCCGGCAGGCATCGGAATGCTTTCAGTGGAAATGAACCTCGGCGCTCCCGAAATTTTGGAGGTCAATCCAATTTTCTTCCCGCTGATCCGGTGGCCATCCGCCAGCAGGCGCTCCACGGTCATCAGTTGGATGTGATAAGCATCTTCTTCACTGGCATCCGGACGCGAGGTCGTCACGTGTTCTATCCGCCCGCCAATTTTCCAGGCCTGGTATAAATCGGCCGCGAATTTCTGTCTTTCTTCTTCTGTCAGCATCTTTGTATCCTTTTCCAAACGGTTTATCCGGCAAAACCCCGGCTAATCAACAGCCAAAGTACATTGGGGGTTCCCCCGATTTCTGTGTAAAGAACCCGTGAGGCCAAAATCCGAGAATGGCTATCGCTTTAGTTGCTTCATGATCGCGTCCGCCGCTTCCTGCAGCAACAGCCGGTTCCGTTCAAGACGCTCACCGTCCATGCGGGCCACAGGCGCCGAGATGCTCAGCGCGGTTTTGATCTTCCCGTGATAGTCCGCGATCGGAACCGCCACACATTTCAACCCGATCATAAACTCCTGGTCATCAAGCGCATATCCTTGCCTGCGCACCGTTTCGAGCTCCGTCATCAGTGAATCAAAATCCGTGATCGTCCTGTCGGTATAACGAACCAGGCCTTTCTTCCGCACCAACTTTTGGATTTCAGAATCCGAGAGACCGGATAGAAGCACCTTACCGACGCCGGAACAATGCGGCGGCAGGCGCACCCCGTTATCCGTGACAATTCGGATCGATTGCTCTGACTCCTGCTTCTGGATATAAAGCACGTCCCCATCCTCCAGCACCGCCATGTGGACCGCTTCTCCTGTCTGAGCAACAATACGCTTCATATAGGGATAAGCCAGTTTTCGCTCATTCCAGGAAGCGGCTACTTTATTCCCCAATTCAAACAGTTTGACACTCAGCCGATAGCGTCCGTTTTCCGGGGATTGCGCGACAAATCCGACCGCGCAGAGCGTGGCCAGAATCCCGTGCAGGGTGCTTTTTTGCATGTCCAGCCGGTTCGCGATCTCCCCAAGAGACAAAGGCGCCTCTGCTTCTGACAGCAGGTCGATGATGTTCGCCGCTTTAACAATGGATTTGATGTTTCGATCGCCTGTCTGCGTTTCCATCCGATGCGCTTCCTTTGGGTTTTCAATGACAATCAAGACAAATATATTGATCTCTGAGTAGTTGGATCATATCATCCGGAATTGAATCTGTAAATTATTATCAAATGAAAATGGGAAACGTTCGTTAATAACGAACAAACAGAACAGCTCTGTTGTTATTCCAACGTAATTTTCAGGGGTTTCAGGTAAACTTTGCTTAGTTATGTATGGAGGACAGAAAAATGCGGACAATTATAAAAATTGATGAAAAAAAATGTGTCGGCTGCGGACAATGCGTGAAAACCTGTCATCAGGGCGTCCTGGCATTGGTTGACGGCAAGGCTAAACTGCTCCGCGAAGATTATTGTGACGGGTTGGGACGCTGCCTGCCGGTCTGCCCGGTCGGCGCCATCAGCTTCGAACAACGCGAGACGGCGGCCGCCAGGCAGGTTGTCCCCGCATCTGCCCGCCTGCATCCAACCGGAGGATGCCCCGGATCCGCCGCCCGAATCCTTGAAAAGAGCCCTACTGCTGCACTTCCGGCAACTGAAGCCGGGCAATGGCCGGTACAGATCAAACTGGCGCCGGTTAACGCGCCTTATTTCAACAATGCCAATCTGTTGATCGCAGCCGACTGCACCGCCTATGCCTTCGGCGACTTTCACAACCGCTTCATCCACGGTCATGTCACGTTGATCGGCTGCCCAAAGCTGGATGAAGGAGACTACAGTGAAAAGCTGACCGCCATTCTGGAGACAAACAACGTCAAGAGCGTCACCATTGTCCGGATGGAAGTTCCCTGCTGCGGCGGGCTCGAAAACGCGGCACGGAGAGCGCTGCAAAACAGCGGGAAGGAAATCCCCTGGCGAGTGGTGACCATTTCCATCAACGGCGAAATCCTTGATTAAATAATTTGACACCCGAATCTATTTTGAATTAGCGAAAAATCCATTCCGACTATAATAAACGCATGGCGGAAATTCCTGATTCAAGGCAAAATGGCGGTTTCTCCTTAAAATGGGGGTTTATCTCATTGGTCGTCGCCTGTTGGGTGCTGCCGGTCCTGTTGATCATCACAACTCTGACCCGCTTCACCTACAACCGGCTCGAAACGCAGATCAGCAACACCATCACCGGCAGTGTGGAAAACGCGGTCACACTCTCACAAAACCGTCTCGAAAGCGCCATTCAGGCGTCCCGGGCAGCCTCTTATGACACCGTCATCCGTGACGCTTACCGGGCATTTCAATCGGACCACGACGAAATCGTGCTGTATTCCGCGGTAACCTCCTACCTGGTCAATAAATATCGCTACGATAACCATTTCACAACCACCTTTCTCTTTTTCAACAGCAACCCCGAGACACTATATTACGCCAATAACCGCACCAGTTTCGGCTCCTTCACCGGCGTGCGGGAATACCGCTCTGAAATCCACGAAACAGTCCGGCAGATCGCTCCGCAAATCGGAACAGAAATCCGCTTTCTCAGCCGGGGCAGCAAAGTCTTCCTGATCCGCAACATGGTGGACAGCAGCTTCGAACCATTCGCTGTCATCGTGATGCAACTGAACCTGGCGCATCTCTTTGAAAACCTCAGCAGCGTGGTCTGGCTGGATAACGCCACTGTTTTTTTTGAGGATCAGCCCGTCCCGATCATTGGAGAAAGTTTTCCGCTGCCGAAAAAAGATCTGCCGCTTGGCTCCGTCATTTATGAAAAAGAACAGGGAATTTATCGGGTCTTCGAACGCCAGCGGATTGAAGGGCAGTTCATCAGCTACGCCGTGGAAACCGACGGTTCGCTTTTGATGAGTGAAATTCCAACTTTCCGCAGAACCGTTTTCCTGCTGCTCCTGTTTGCAATTCCACTGTTGGCCTTTGTGATCTGGATCTTTTATCAATATATATCCAAACCGGCGTTGGAAATGATGACGGCGGCCCATGAAATCGAATCCGGAAAAATCGGTTATCAGGTCGGCACGATTCCGCGCAGCCGGGAATTCCGCGTTTTGACCGACAGTTTCAACCAGATGTCACGCCAGGTGAAACATCTTTTCGAGCGCAGCTACCTGGAACAGGTCACTCTGCAGGATGCCCGCATCAAGGCGCTGCAGTCGCAGATCAACCCGCACTTTCTCAATAACACACTGGAGATCATCAATTGGGAAGCGCGCCTGTCCGGGAATGAAAAAGTGTCCTCCATGATCGAGGCGCTTTCCACCATGCTTAACGCGGCCACCGCACGCGGCGGGAATCCTTTAGTCAGGTTATCCGAAGAATTGTCGTATGTGGATGCCTATCTCCACATCATTTCAATGCGCTACGGAAAACGCCTGACGGTACGCAAAGCAATCGATCCGACACTGCTGAATGAGGAGGTGCCCCGCCTGATCATGCAGCCGATCGTTGAAAACGCAGTCGAACACGGCATCGACGGACAACCGAGCGGAGAATTGGACCTGCGCATCTATCAACTTGAGACACAAATTGTCATGGAGGTCGAAAATAACGGCTCGGAATTCGCAATGTCAACCTGCGGTTGAAAATTTTGTATGGCGACGGCTGCGGATTAACCATCGATGGGATTGAAAATGGAAGGACACTGGCAAGAATTATCCTTTCCAAAGCCGATATCGCCCGTAACAAAACCGTTCAACCGATCTAAAAACTTGGGTGTCAAAAATAAGGAATTTTCCTGATGAACAATTCTACTTTTGATACACCTATCATCAAAAGAAACCGCCTAGAGCATTACAATCCACACAGGTACACCCTGACAAAAGTCACCTTATTTTGAAACGAACAAGGATAAACAATAAAAAACAACCTTTTTCTTCAGGTTTTCCGCCGCCAATCCTATAATTTCAGCAACAATCGTAATAATTGCCGTCGTAAAACGGCAAATTCTAATTCCATGGAGATTGGAGAAATTGTCATGAAGAAAAGTTTAGTTCTCTCGCTTGTTTTGCTGATGCTGCTGAGCGCTTTCTCAAGCGTCCTTGCGGAAGAAATTACTGTGGTAACCTCTTATGGTGGCGACGATGGGAATCGCGTCAACTTTGAAGCTGCTGTGAAAGCTTACGAAGCAGCTACCGGCAACAAAGTCAATGACGAATCAGCCACTTCCAACGAAGAATGGAAAGCCAAGATCCTGACCGACTTCGAAACCGGCGCGGAACCGGATGTTCTGTTCTTCTTCAATGGTGTTGATTCCAACCCGCTGGTTGAAGCCGGCAAAGTGGTCTCTGTCGACGAAATTCGTGCCGTCTATCCCGATTATGCTTCCAACATGAAAGACAGCATGCTGGGCGCGTCACCGGTTGATGGCAAGAACTACTCCATTCCGGTCAATGGTTACTGGGAAGGTCTCTTTGTCAACAAGACTGTTCTCGCTGCCGCCGGCGTTGAAGTTCCGGGCGCAGATTACACCTGGGAACAGTTCTTGCTCGACTGCCAGAAGATTAAGGACGCCGGGTATACCCCGATCGCCGTCTCTCTGCAGGAAGTCCCGCACTATTGGTTCGAGTTCACCGTCTTCAACCACGGTTCCGTCGCCAACCACCTGGACCTGCCCGCTTCCTCCACCGATGAAGTTGGTCAGAAATGGGTCGCAGGCCTTGAGGACATCAAGACACTGTACGACAGCGGTTTCCTGCCGGCCAATACACTGACCGCCACCGACGCTGAAACTTTCCAACTGATGGCAGAAGATAAAGCCGCCTTCGCGATCGACGGAAGCTGGAAAATTGGCTGGTTCCAGAGCACGGTTGCCGACATCAATGACTACACCGTCACCTACATTCCGGGCAACGGCGACCGCGCCGCGACCGATATCATCGGCGGTCTGTCCATGGGTTATTACATCCCGCGCAAAGCCTGGGACGTTCCTGAAAAACAGAAGGCTGCCGTCGATTTCATCGCTTTGATGAGCTCTGACGACGTCGTCTCCACCTTTGGCGCCACCGCTGTTACCGCGCTGAAGAACGGCACCACCCCGCCGGCTGACGCCGACGCACTGGTCAACGCCGCGCTGGAAATGACCAAAGGTTCCACCGGTATCGCTCCGGCAGTTCAGGACAAACTCTCCAGCGAAGCCCGTGCCGATCTGTTCGCCAACATCAAGAACATCGTCACCGGAAAAATCACCGCCGCGGAAGCAATTGACGCAGCGATTGCCCTCAACTAATCCCCGCCGTATAAGGTGCTAAAATAAGGAGCTGATCGGGCATCCGGTCAGCTCCTTATTTCACCGGGATTATGAAGACAGATGACACTACAACCATTTTCAAACTGCCGGTTTTTGTGATATTTTTTCAAGGCGTGAAAAAGTATCACAAAAACAAACAGATCATTTATTCCCCGGCTGAGACCTGCTTCAGCCTTCAGGTGCAATAGAAATCATGAGTTCAACCATCTATAAAAACAAATTGCCGCTGCTGGTCTTTTTAGTACCGGCTTTCCTCATGATGGGATTATTTTTATACTACCCATTCGTGATGAATTTTTTCAACAGCTTTTCCAATATATCCGGGTTGGGGACCGCCGCGAAAGGGCTTAACGACCCATGGTATGCCAACTATATCCGCCTCTTCAGCGACCCGAACATGCGCACAGCGATCAAAAATTCTCTTTTTCTGATGCTGATGACCATCGTCTTTCAGGTCGGCATTGCGCTGGTCCTGGCGATCTTCGTTGATATGATCCAGAAAGGGGCGCAATTCTTCAGGACGGTCTATTTCTTCCCGATTGTCATCAGCGCGACCGCGTTGGGCCTTTTGTTTAACCTGATTTATTTATATGACGGCGGCATGCTGAACCAGCTGCTCCAGAAAGTGTTTGGATTCACTCAAAACATTGACTGGAAGGATCAGGATCATTTCATGGCGACGATGCTGACGCCGGTTATGTGGCAATACGTCGGGTTTTATTTTGTCATTCTGGTCACCGGGCTGAACAACATCCCGCAGGAGATTTACGAAGCCGCCTCCCTGGACGGCGCCGGAACATGGCAACGCACGCGCTTCATCTCATTACCACTGCTGCGAAACGTGCTCTGCACCTGTCTGGTGCTGGCCATCACCGGCGCGTTGAAAGTCTTCGATCTGCCCTGGGTCATGATGGGCGCCGGCATCCCAATGGACGAATCCTGGCTAACCGGGACGTACATGTACAACCAGACCTTCCTGCGCTCGGATGTTGACTATGGGTCGACCATCGCGGTGCTGATCGTCGTGCTTGGTGTCGTTATTTCACAAATTGCGAACAAAATTTTCCGGGAGAAGGAGTATTAACATGACAGAGGAAAGAACCACAACGCTCCAACTCAGCGGCAGAAAGAAAATCGAATTCTCAACCGTTTTGGCTTACATCGTCCTGACATTTTGGGCTTTGACAACAATTTATCCCTTTATCTGGGTCATCCTCAACTCATTCCGGCAAAAAGGTCTGATCCGTTCCGATTCATTTTCGATCCCTTTTCCCTGGATGGGCGCCTTCACGTTAGAGAATTACGAGACCGCCTTCGCCCGATCGCGTATTTTCCAGGCCTACGGCAACAGTATTCTGATTTCGAGTATTGTGACCCTGGTGGTCATGCTGATTGCCGGTTTCGCCGCCTACGCGCTGGTCCGCTATCATTTTCCGGGTCGCGAAGCACTGCGCTCTCTGATCATTGCCAGTATGATGTTCCCGGTCTTTTCGACCATCATTCCGGTTTACCGCATGGAAGTGCAATGGGGGATCGCCGCATCCGGCAAACATCACCTCTCGCTCCTGAGCACAATCCTGCCACAGATTGCGGGGAATCTTTCCTTCGCCATTGTGGTCCTGATGGGATTCATCCGCTCGCTCCCGATTGATCTGGAAGAATCGGCCTTCCTGGACGGCTGCAATGTCTTTCAAATTTATTTCAAAATCATCATGCCGATCGCCAAACCTTCCTTCGCCACGGTGGCTATCTTTTCTTTCCTCTGGTCCTATAACGATCTGTTCACGCAGATGTTCTTCCTGCGCCGGCCGGGGGAAAAGACGATCACGTTGTTGCTGACCGAGATCAGTTCACAGGCCGGAGTCAATTACGGCTTGATGGCGGCAGCCGTCGTCATCGTGGTGATTCCTGTTCTGGTGGTCTATATTTTCCTGCAGAAGAATATCATCAAGGGGCTGACCGCCGGCGCAATCAAAGGTTGATTTGTTTGTTTTATTGATTTTTCGCTTCGCGAAAAATCAATAAAACAAACGTATAATAGAATCATGTATCGTGTAGTTCTTATTGATGACGAAGAAATTATTGTTCATGGCTTGCAGTCAGTTGTCAACTGGCAGGCTTACAATTGCGCGGTTGTGGCGACCGCGAATGATGCCGCATCCGGAGCGATCGCGATCCGAACCCACCGGCCGGATATTCTCTTCACCGACATTCGGATGCCGGACAAGGATGGTCTGACAATGCTGGCCGGCCTGCGGAGCGAATTTCCGGACATGCTGGTCACCGTGCTGACCGGATACACGGATTTTGAATACGCCCAACGGGCCATCCGCCTCGGTGTTGTCCGCCTGCTGGTCAAGCCTTCCCGCATGGAGGAAATCCAGGAAGCGCTCCGTTTCATGACAGCAAAATTGGCCGAAAGCGGCGCTTCTCAGGTCAGCGAAAAAACACCGGAACCTTCAACCCAGAACGCAAACAGTTTTATCGTCCGGCAGGCCACAGCTTATATGGAAGAAAATTACAATCTGAAGATCACCTTACAGGATGTCGCCGATCAGTGCTATGTTTCGCAATGGCACCTGTCCAAACTGCTGAACAAACACACCGGGCAGAGCTTTTATGACCTGCTGAACCGGATCCGCATCAAAGCCGCCAAGCGCCTGCTGGAAGATCCGCAATTCCGCATCGGAGACATCTGCGAAATGGTCGGCTATTCAGACAACGCTCATTTTTCCCGTACCTTCAAGAAACTCGAAGGCATGAACGCCAACGAGTACCGCAACGCGGCCCTGAAGGATTAAGCGATTCTACTCTGCGCCGTCCAAATTCAGAAATTCCCGATAAATCGCGATCAACTCGTCTGCGGAACGCTGATCCGCCATCTCGGCATAGATGCGCAGCAGCGGTTCCGTGCCGGAAAAACGCGCGATCACCCAGCCGCCATTCCTGAAATACACCTTACAGCCATCCCGATAGGACACATGATCGATTTCATGAGGAAATTCGGGGAGTTTTCGCTCCGCCAGCAACACTTCCGTCAGCCGTTCTTTGTTCTTTTGCGTCATTTTGAAATCCGCGTCCACAAAGAAAACTTCGCCGAATTGGGCGGTGATCTCCGCATACAGCTCTGACAGTTTTAGTTTTGTGACCGCCATCATCTCCGTCAGCAGCGTCGCCGCGTAAATACCGTCCTTGCCGCGGATATGACCC
>CALCQT010000586.1 GCA_937894825.1 uncultured Anaerolineaceae bacterium | reverse complement strand
TCGCGACGCCCGATATCCGCAACATTCGCGGCGATATTGACGGCTTTACCGCGAAAATGGAAAAAATCCTGCGCGAACGGATCCGCGCCTCCCGTCAGGCGTTGGACGGGCTTGTCCGCCGGCTGGACCATCAGGCCCCGCTGAACCGCATCCGTCAGCAGCGCCTGACCATTGATCAATGGTCGCTGCGCCTGAACCAGTGGATGGCTGCCCGCATGGATCGCGAGCGGCTGATGGTCAACGGCTTGGATCAGCGCCTGGCGGCGCTCAACCCGGAGACAATTCTGAAACGCGGTTACGCGCTGGTCGAGCGGGAAGGCGAAATTATTACTTCCGCAGCGCAACTGCAACCCGATGAAATGATCCGCATCCGGATGGCCGACGGCAGTGTCGACGCCAGTGTTCGCTGACCCGGAACAGGATGGAAGACCATGAAAGCAGGCAAGACAATGACTGAAATGAATGAAAACCCGATCCCTTTTGAGGAAGCTTTTACCAATCTGCAAAAAATTGTCGACCAGTTGGAAAAGGAGACCGTGGACCTTGAAAAGGCCATTTCTTTGTATCAGGAAGGCCGCGCCTATGCATCCATCTGCAGCCGTTATCTGGATCAGGCTGAGCTGAGAATCCGGTCGATCGATGAACAGACAACCGACGACAGCGAAATCGACGGACAGGATTCAGAGAAGTGAAACGGCAGAATAATCCGCTGCAATTCTGTGCGTGCGCGCTCAGTCCACAATGCAGCCTTTGATACCCGAGCCTTCGTTTCAAACCACCGGAGCCAGAAAAACAAAAGATGATTTATGATATTGTCCATAATCCCGTTGTGATCGCCGGCTTCATTGCCATGCTGAGCGCACAGCTGATGAAGCCTTTTGCCCATTATTTCATCGCCCGAGAATGGGACTGGTTTTTGGTGATCAGCAACGGCGGCATGCCGAGTTCCCATTCGGCACTAACCACAGCGGTGACCATGGCTGTGGGGATGGTCAGCGGATATGACACGCCGGCGTTCGGCGTGGCGCTGGCAATCACATCCGTTGTCACATATGATGCGGCCAATGTACGCTGGCAATCCGGCCTGCACGCCAGGCGGATCAACCAGCTGATCCGCGATGTCTTCAGCGGGCGGGAAATCACGGAAGATTTCTTAAAGGAAGTGATCGGACATACCCCGCGTGAAGTCTATGGCGGCGTTTTGTGGGGCATTATCGTCGCGATCGTCGTCACTGAGATCTGGTTCTTATGAAATATTCCGCCCCGAAACCAAAGAAAAAGCGCGGCCCCGGTTTAAAACTGCTGGGATCCGCCCTGTTCGCCGCCATCCTGCTGGCCGCTTTCTTTTTCCTCACCGGCAACACAAAAAATGACAGCACACATCTCACGGAGACTGCCGCGGCAGCCTTCCAGGAGACGCTGGTTCAATCCCTGCTGGCACAATCCCAACCCAGGCAACCCGTCAGTGCAGAACCGGAAGTGATTGTAACGGCGACGGAAACGACAGCGCCAGCTTCCGAACCGGCACAGCCGGCGCCCCCGGCAGCCTCAGACCCGGCGGACTGGAAAGAATGGCCGGTACTGCCGGAAACCATCAGTCCCAAAATGGCGCAGATTTACCGGGCCGGTATCGAAGCGGGAAACGACCCCAAAGCCTTCAGCAAGATCGGCGACAGCAACAGCGTTCTGCCTTCATTCCTGGCCTGTTTTGATTACGGCGTCAACGGGTATGCGCTCGGCGCCTATAATGACCTCGAAGCCGCCATCCATCAGTTCCAATGGTCATTTTCCCGCGAATCCCGGGCGACAAAAATCGGCATCACAGCGTTTGAACTGGATGTTTATCATTGGTATGAGGATGACGTCTGCTGGCCTTATGAATCCGCCACTTCCTGTGAATATCGGCTCTGGCAGCCATCTATCGCGTTCATTGCGCTGGGAACGAACGACGCTTTACAGGGAATTGATCTTTTTGAGCAGCACCTGCGCTCACTGATCCAAAAAACGCTGGATCGTTCCATTGTGCCGATTCTGGCCACCAAAGCGGACAATCTGGAAGGGGATGACAGCTTCAATGCCGTGATCGCCCGTCTGGCTGCCGAATATGAAGTGCCGTTGTGGAATTTGTGGCGCGCGATGGAACCGCTGCCGAACCACGGACTGCGGGGCAGGACGTGCACCCAACCTCGAACGAGACCTCATTGTGCAATTTCACCGGAAATGATATTCAGCAATACGGCTGGTCCATGCGCAATCTGACCGGCCTGCAGGCGCTGGATCGCGTCTGGCGCTTATTGAACGGGGATGCATAACATTTGATCCGTTTGGTGTTCTAAATTTTATCGTGCGGAGCACGATAAAATTTAGAACGCCAACCTTCAGTAAATTACGGGTATTCTACGGACGTTCCCCGCGTCGCATCGGTAACGAACATGTTGGAACGAATCCCGGTTTCCTTCTCATAACGCGCAAGCATATTCTGAATAAACGCGCCCGCTTCTTCAGCCTGCACCAGCGCGATCGCGCTGCCGCCGAACCCGCCGCCGGTCATCCGCGCGCCGTAGCAGCTGTATTCCCGCTGCGCCTGTTCGGCCAGGATATCCAGCTCAGTACAGGACACTTCAAAATCGTCCCGCAGACTGGCGTGGCTGGCATTCATCAATTCGCCCAAATGAACCGGATCATTCGCCTCCATCGCTTTGGCGGCTGCCAACGTGCGCAAATTTTCGCTCAACACGTGACGGCAGCGGCGCTGAACCACATCGCTCAGTGCTGCTTTGCCATTCTCGAATTCCTCCAGACTGACATCCCGCAGCACCTGTTTTCCAAAAGCCTGCGCCCCTTCCATGCATTGCTCGCGCCGTTCATTATAAGCGGATGCGACCAGCGAATGTTTCACCATGCTGTCCATCACCACGATGACGGTGCCTTCCGGCAGCGAATACGACGTGTAATTCAGCGTCCGGCAATCGATCAGCAGCGCCTTGCCCGCTTCACCGGCGCCGGAAATCAACTGATCCATGATGCCGCTGTTGATGCCGACCCATTGATTTTCTGTCCGCTGTGCCATGCGCGCCATCTGCCGCACATCCCATGCGAAACCGCCGGTCAATGAGAAGGCCCGCGCGGTCACCATATCCAGCGCAGCCGAAGATGACAACCCGGCGCCCAACGGAAGGTCCCCCATCAGCAATCCGTCCCAGCCGGTCAGCGGCCAGGCGTCTTCCTTGAGCATATACGCGATCCCCTGCGGATATTTGATCCAACTTTGCCCTTTCTCAGAAAAATCCGTCAAAGAGAAAACATCCGCTTCGTCCAGATCCGCGGTGTAAATGCGCACCTCCTGCTTTCCGGTCGCTTTCAGCGCCAGCCATTGG
>CALCQT010000585.1 GCA_937894825.1 uncultured Anaerolineaceae bacterium | reverse complement strand
GTTTCCCGCCAGGAGCCAGGGACTTCTCACTTCGATATGATCCAGTGTTTTGCAGATGTGCATGATCTGCAATCCGATTATTCCCTTTTTGTTCCGATCAAAAAGCTTCCGGTCGATAAAGAACTGTCGCATCAATAATTTCATTTTTCCCTGACTCAAAATATAGCAAAACGCTACAGGAATTGCTTTTCATTTCTTGCTGTAATTTCTTGAACTTTATTCACAATTGGGCGCGAAGGAAGAGTTTTGGCGGCTGTGATTGTTGAGAAAAAAAATGAGGATATTTCTTGATCGCGGGAAATATCCTCATTTTTTTTTATGTAGTATTATCGTATTTAAGTGATTTACTAATTCCAAGTGATGCTATCGTATATCGGCTTGTCCCAAATGTCCAGTTGGACAACAGCATATTCGTTTTCGGTCGGATAATAGCCTGTCAAGATGTATAGAGATTCATCTGAAAATCTGCTTTCCAAGTGATCAAATGATAGTAGTTTGCTTTCCCTTGCGACGGTTTCCGGATCCTCTGGTAGTGTTTCCAATTCAAATACATCCTGAATTTCTTGGATTTTTTCTTCAGCCAGCGTTTTCTTTTCCTCAGCGCGGTACATTACCGTCACATTAATGTTTTGCAGCTTATAAAGTGAAATCCCAAACATGAAATAATACTGGATTTGCGATTTATCGTGGAAGAATTGTGTGCATCCAATTGTTGGGAGATTCGCTAAATCGTCAAAATTTTTTTCATTACACCTGAATATGTCTCCTTCCAATGGCTTAATTATCTCCCGAACTTCATCAGCCGTTATGCCCCATTTTAATGATTCTTCGATGTTGGAAAAGTCAAGGGGGGAGGTTGTTTTTTCACTTTCCGCGAAAACAAAACTGGATACAGAAACAAGGATAAAGATTACCAATAAAAAAATGGTCTTTTTCATAATTTTCCCCTTTCTTTTGTCGGGTTTTATTAAATTATAATCCTGTCCGATCTAGTAAAAAGAAAATTGAAAAGTGTTTTTGAAAACAGTTGAACCGCGACTGAAAATGGGGCAACCGGGAAAGTAAACCTGTCCTCATTATGCTTTCCATTGGTATCATGCCCGAAGCTTGCGAAATTCCCGAATTCCAGATCCCGTCTCAATATAATTCGCTTTGTCTGAGGTAAAATTGAGATGAGCAAGAAAGAATAGCTTTCGATGATTGTCCTTTTTTAAACTTCGGGAGTTTTTGCGCTTTCACTTCGCCATTCGTTTTCGCAGGCGAGAACTTCTGTTTTCCAAAGTACATTCCGACAGTGGTTCTTAAAGCATTCCATTTATTAATGCTTCCGTTCCGATTTCCCTTGACAGATGTCCAAGCCGGAAATCTGTAATTGGAACCGAATATCATAGGAGAAAAGATGAAAGACACAATCGATTTGACTCAGTTCCCTGAAATCAACCTCCCAGCCCGAATCTTGTTAGGCCCTGGACCCAGCATGGTGGACCCGCGCGTCTATCGGGCCATGTCCGCACCACTGGTCGGGCACCTGGATCCGGAATTTGTCCATCTGATGGACCGGACGCAGGAATTGCTGCGTTACGCTTTCCGGAGCGAGAACAAGCTGACCATCCCTGTCTCCGGAACCGGCAGCGCTGCCATGGAAGCCGCCATTGCCAATTCTGTCGAACCCGGCACGCCGGTACTGATCTGCATCAACGGCTATTTTGGCGAGCGGCTGACTGACATGGCCAAACGCTACGGCGGCGATGTTACGGTTATCCAGCGCCCCTGGGGCGAAGTCTTTACCCCTTCGGAAGTCGCTGCTGCGCTGCGCGAAAAACCTGCCAAAGTGGTCGGCATTGTTCATGCGGAAACTTCGACCGGTGCGGTTCAGCCGCTGGATGAGATTGCGAAAATTGTGCATGCCCAGAGCGGACTGCTGATCGTTGACGCGGTGACTTCCCTTGGCGGCGTGCCGATTCCGGTA
>CALCQT010000584.1 GCA_937894825.1 uncultured Anaerolineaceae bacterium | reverse complement strand
TATTTTATCACATTCCCTTGCGCTTCAACACTGCACTTTTATCATACCACTCCAATCCGCATCCTTTCCGCGATTTCTTTGGCCGTTTTATTATCGCAGTCTTTCAGAAAAATCAGGAATTCTTCTCCGCCGTACCGCGCGATCCAGTCTTTTGCCTTTCGGGTATTCTGAGCAAAGATTCCGGCGAGTTCGCTTAAAACAAAGTCTCCGGCCGCATGTCCATAGCGGTCATTTACATTTTTGTAATAATCAATATCGCCAAAGAGTATGGAAAGCGGCTGCTTTTGCTCTACACAGTCTTGAATGTCTGTCGGCAGGCACTCGTCGATGTATCTCCTGTTGTATAATCCGGTGAGGTCGTCCATGATGGTCTGTTTCCGCAGACGGTCTAATTCACAGATCAGTTTTCTTTCTGTATTCCACAGAAACCCGTCTGATAAAACAGTATCGCTTCCATCCATCAGAACTTCCAAAAGTGTGGTTTTGCCCTGTGTCTGAAACGGAGCTTCGATCAGAAAAAACAGATGGCCGTCTGTACGAATCAGATTCAGCAGAGGTTTTCCCGATGCAAGACAACGATTCAGATGCTCCGATGCCTGGACCGACGTCAGCGCGGGAAAAGAGCCAACAAAGGCTGCTGTCCCTTCTTCCTGAACAACGCGGTTAGTTTCCGGATCGACAATACGCATCGCACCGGAAGTTGTGATTCTGCCAAATTGGTCGAATACCGAATGATAGACGTCCATCGTTTTTTCTCCTAACGTTACTCCTTTAAGCTGTCAAATAAATTACCAAGATGAAATGAAAATCAGAAACGTTGTTCCGTTACGCTGATGAGACACAACCCTTTTTGCTTTGCGTACTGTACCGTCTGCCATGTGCCGCTATGTTCGTGCAAAAGGGCGTAAATGCAGTAATCCGCGTGCTCAACCATGTACTGATTGCGGCGCTTCATACAGCCGGGCTGATAGGTGTTGGATAAATATATCGCTCCGTCCGCCTCGGCCAGCAGGCCGCGATACAGCTCCCTTTCACGCTCCGGCCAAAGGGCGTCCTGGTCTTTGCACGGCAGGATAAAATCCAGCCGCAGATCGGCTCCAATTTCCTTTTTGCAAGCAATCAGCGCGGCGGCCATCAGATCAAACCCACGCGCGCCGCCGGAGAGGAAATGCCTGACGCCCTGCCGAATCAGGGTTTCCACATGATCGTTCAGGCGCAGCGTGATGTTCTCAATGGATTCAGGCGGCAGATTGCGATGCCCGGTGAAGCAACAGACTTTCGATTACATATGCCACATCAAACTCCTTTGTTTAGTGATTTGTCACTATTTTAGCACGAAATTCGCAATTAGTGAAATATCACTAATATCAAAGTTCCCGCTCCTATATCATTGTGTAGTGATATATCGTCGGGAGGATAAGACATGAACACACAACAGGCCGTAGCGCGCCGCATTTTGCAGTTATGCCGGAGCCGTCAGATTACGCCGAATGGATTGAGCAATCTGGCGGCGATTCCACAGTCAACGATTAAAAGCATCCTGAATGGCGAGAGCCAGAACCCCGGAATCGTCACCATCAAAAAATTATGCGACGGATTTAATGTCACGCTGGGGGAATTTTTCAGCACGGAAGAATTTGACCGGCTGGAGCAGGAAATCAAATAACCGTAAGCGTAAAACGAGACAGCGTATAGTAAAAGGCCCCAAAAGGTGAGAGAATG
>CALCQT010000583.1 GCA_937894825.1 uncultured Anaerolineaceae bacterium | reverse complement strand
AAGGGATGATGTTGTACTGCGTGCCTCCGCTGAATTTGCCGACCGCAACCAGGATTTCCTCCAGTGGAGAGAAACGTCTGGCGGCGATGGTGTTCAGTCCGATCAGGATCTGTGCGGCCGGCTGCAGCGGGTCGGCAGCGAGTTGAGGTGTGCTGATGTGCCCACCTTTGCCCTGTACGCGGATGCTGAAGAAGTCACAGCCCGCCATCGCCGGACCGGCAGGAGTGGCGATCTTTCCGCAGTGGATCGAAGGCATGAAATGGATGCCCAAAACGCGGTCCACGTTTTCCAATTCTCCGGCTGCAATGATTTGTTTGGCGCCTTTGCAGATTTCCTCTGCCGGTTGAAAAACCAGCCGTACCGTACCGGCAAAGGTGTTCCGATTTTCAGATAGCAGCCGTGCCGCGCCCAATAGCGCAGCCGTGTGCCCGTCATGCCCGCAGGCGTGAGCAGCGCCGGGATTCAAGGAGCGATAAGGCGTGTCGCTCTGCTCATCCATGCCAAGCGCATCAATGTCCGCGCGCAGCAGGATGGTTTTTCCGTTAGCGGCTTTCGTTCCTGTGATATCGGCGCACAACCCGGTATTGCCCGCAGGGCGTGGGGCGATTTGGTGTGACCGTAAAATTTCGCGTATTTTTTCGGTCGTCGCGTTCTCGTGCAAACTGAGCTCCGGGTATTGGTGGAAATAACGCCGCCAGGCGATTATTTGATTCGCTAATTCAGATGTGATCATTCGTATAGTCCTTCTTTCGCGCAGAAGATTCTCTTTGGTTGATTATATATGATTCGGGGGCAAAAGTTGATTATGTAAACAACAATGTAGGGCGACACCTGCCGTCGCCCGGTCCGCCCATGGCGGACATCCCTGGAAATGGATGTAATCGGTATGATGGAATTTCAATTGACGAAGGATGTAAATGTTCGCGTTCCGCGAACCGGGCAACCACGAGGGTTGCCCCTACAGTAGGCGATGCATGAAAATATTTGCGTTCGAATATTAACTATTATTAACTATGCCATTTGACTGTCAGAATTAGGATTAAAGGCCTTGACATATCGGCTGTGTATGCATTATCTTGACCGTTTCCGGGAAAAGGATATAATTCAGGGGTTGAATATTGTAGCCTTATGACGAGAACCTGTGACGATAATTCGCAAGCGTCGGGTATTATGGAAATGCTTCGAACCGTGTTATTCAGGATGGGTAATCCGGGGAAGCAACTACGAATTGTCATCGGAGCGGCCAGTCGGGGAAAATCCGGATGGTAGGGTTTTCTGAAGATTCAACGGCAAAAACGACGAAGAATATAGTTATCGTTGCCCGGAAGGAATCTCGTTGCAGTCCCGCCTGATAGTATGGACATATTCAATTTTCCTTCCAATCGTAGCGATAAAACGTAAAAAATAAGAAACTTGAATCTGGTTGCCCGCAAGCGGTATCGGCAGGTGTATTGTCGAAAGTTATCCCGTAGAAAGGGCTTCAATAAATTGATCGGTGAAAATCTGAATGACCGGAGCCGGATTTACAACCAGATCGAAATGAGGTGAAAACGATGGTGGAAGTGTCTCCGCTGAAAGGTAAAAAGATTTGTATCACCGGCGGCGCGGGGTTTTTGGGTTCTTTCGTTCAGGAAAGTCTGCGGAAGCGCGGGGTTGCGGATTTCTTCATTCCAACCTTCGAAAACTATAACCTGGTTGAAGTCTCTGATATCCGGCGCATGATCTCAGATGCGCGTCCGGATATTATCATCCATCTGGCGGCGAATGTCGGCGGGATTGGCGCCAACCGGGAGCATCCGGCCGAGTTTTTCTATGATAATCTGATGATGGGCGTTCAGTTAATCCACGAGGCCTGGAAATCCGGCGTCGAGAAAGTGGTTGCGATCGGGACGATCTGCGCCTATCCTAAGTTTACTCCAATTCCTTTCCGTGAAGACGATCTATGGGAAGGTTATCCGGAAGAAACCAATGCGCCCTATGGCCTGGCAAAGAAAATGTTACTGGTGCAGGCACAGGCCTATCGACAGCAATACGGATATAACGCGATTTATCTGCTGCCGGTAAACCTGTATGGCCCAAGGGATAATTTCAGCCCGCGTTCCTCTCATGTTATCCCGGCGTTAATTCATAAATGTTATGAAGCGAGCCTTCGGAATGACCCTGAGGT
>CALCQT010000582.1 GCA_937894825.1 uncultured Anaerolineaceae bacterium | reverse complement strand
AGGGCCTGGAATTTAAGACCGTATTTATATGCGGGCTGGACGACGGCATATTTCGGGAGATTGTGCTGCATGCTTATACCCGTGCGGCTGGAAATCCGAACGCCATGTTCCGGCAGGGTCTGACCGCCGATGTGTATAAAGAAGAACGGATCGAAAATGCGCCGCTGGGGTGGTATGATATTGCGAGCCTGGCGGATGGCGCAGCAGCACTTGTGGTGACACGGGAAGATCTGGTGCCGGACCCTGTGCGTTCCAGACGGATCCGTGTTCTGGGCACAGCCAATGCCATTGCACCGCTGTCGCTGCACGACCGCAAGCAACTGCTGCATTACAGTGCGGCTGAACAATCCGCTGCAACAGCACTGCGAAAAGCCGGGTTGTCTTTACGTGATGTCGATTTATTTGAGCTTTGGGATGCGACTGTGATCGACGCCGCATTATCCGCTGAAGCGATTGGGCTGGTGCAGTCGGGCAAAGGGTGGACTGCGGATTCTTTCGGTTCCTTGGGCGGTTGCCTGGGACGGGGGAACCCGTTAGGCGCGTCCAGCGCCTATCAACTGGCGGAAACGGTGTTGCAGTTGCGGGGAGAGGCCGGAGGTTGTCAGGTGCACGATAATCCAAAAATTGCGCTGGTTCAGGCGCTGGGCGGATTGGGCGCTACGGCAGTAACACATGTTTTAGGAGTGATTTAAATTTTGATTTTTGTGACTTTCGTCACGGATGTGCTTCCAAAAACTATCAGGATAGCTTTTGATCGTTTTTCTTTCCTATAATTTGGGGCACTTGACAGATAGAAGAAAAAGGAAAACAATAAATGGAAGCACCACGTCATTGGCGATTAAAAAAACAACGATATGCATTAACGGGTGAGGTTTGCCCACATTGCAGCGCAAAAATTTTTCCGCCCAGGGATGTCTGTCCCGAATGCGGTCTGGAAGCAAAAACAGCCTTCCAATTCAGCGGGAAAGGAGAAGTGTACTCTTACACCACGATTAATGATGCGCCGGCTGGTTTTCAGGGGCAGTCTCCATATGCGGTCGCGCTGGTGAAGTTGAACGAAGGTCCGATCGTGACCGCGCAGTTGACCGACCTGGGCGAGGAGCCGGTTCATATCGGCATGCCGGTCGAGATGGTCACCCGGCGGCTGCGCAACGACGGGGACGAGAGCGGCGTCATCCTGTATGGGTATAAATTCCGACCCGTTTTGGGCTAAATCCGCAACAAATGGCCGCTGCCGGAGGAGCGATCGAACGGTATGCGGTACAGACAGTAGAAGAGAATATTTTTTTTCGCCGATGTGTTATCCGGTACAATGGAAACATATCGGCGTATTTTTTTTATTAAGTTCGCAGGGAGTGGAAATGGATACGACACAGACGGTCCAAGGACAATTGTCATCGGATCAGAGTGAAGAATTGCTTGCACGATTGAAGGGCCGTTTCGAGAAAAACGGATCCCGCCATCAGGGCGTTGAATGGGAAGCGGTTCGGATCAGACTGGCGGAAAAACCGGATAAACTATGGTCACTCAGCGAAATGGAACGGACTGGCGGCGAACCGGATGTGGTGGGCCTTGACGATGAGACAGATGAAATCATTTTCTGCGATTGTTCGCCGGAAACACCGGAAGGCCGCAGGAATACCTGTTATGACCGGGCCGCCTGGGAGTCCCGTAAGGCGAACCGGCCGGAGAACAACGCCATGGATGTGGCGGCCGATATGGGGATCGAGATCCTGACGGAAGAACAATATCGGTCATTACAGAAACTTGGTGAATTCGACTTAAAAACTTCGAGCTGGCTGAAGACGCCTGTCGAGATCCGGAAACTGGGCGGCGCGCTCTTTGCCGACCGGCGCTATAACACAGTCTTTGTCTATCACAATGGTGCGCAGTCTTACTATTCCGGGCGGGGATTTCGCGGCAGCCTGCGGGTCTGAAGTATTTTTGATGTGGGTGTCAAAGGCATAACATCTCATTTTTGAAAGTGTTGCAATTTTTGTGCGCAACGCGCACAAAAATTGCAACAGGATTGTCATCTCGACTCTCGAAGAAGTGCTTGAGTCGAGAGACCCTCAAAATCCAGTAGGGGTCTGGTATCGTCCAGAGGAAGGTTACGCGAAAAAAACCACTTTTTTTACTAAGAATTTTACTCTGGGGAATTTCAGACCTGAACTGATCGTTGAGGTTCTCTCCACCTCGACGGGACGCTGGTGCGTCCCTTTCGAGAGTCGAGATGACAAACTGAATGTTCTAAACTTTTTCGTGCAAAGCACGAAAAAGTTTAGAACATTCATAGGCGCAGGAATCCTACTTTTGACTCCCTAATCATTTGTGGATTATTGTCGCCATATAGTTCTCCTCAGACTTTTATAAATCCGATCCATCTTTTTGCTTTTGCTGATTTCGACAAAAGATGCGAATTCATCCTGATCCGTGTCGGTGAAATCTTCCAGAGTAAGCCGTAGTTCTTCGGCTGGATTGTTTCCAATACTTGACTCGGAACGGAAATACAGGTAGTCGAATAGCGCCTTGGCCACGGTTGCCTGCGCGATTGAAATCCCCATATGTTCTGAGATCGTAAATCCCGAATAAAGGTCTTTTTTGATGTTGCGGTAGGTGAAGGCGCCGAGGGTGTTCTCGAAAACACGAGTTTGTTTGAGCGTAACCGCGGATACCGGATAGGTGATGTCCGTAAGAATGCCATTACGCTGCAGGATAAATTCCAAAGAAAGGTAAGACTGGGGAATCAAAATTGCGCTGATCATAGGCGCGAATTCGGCATCCGACCGGTGCCACTCAAAAAAACGGCGGGTCATATAGACGCCTTTTTTTAGCCGTATGATCCTTCCGGATTTTGTCCAGCGATACAGCGCTGTTTGAACGGTTCCGACGGCAACCTGATCGTCAAAAAGCTGTTTAACCGCTTCCGTCGTAAAGTATGGCAGGGCATCAAAAGCGTTAAGGATTGTAGTTTTCATATAGTATAATAGACACTTTCTGTCTATTATACTATATGAAAACTCTGCAATTCGTTTATTAAACAATCATCAGGATAATTGTCAGGACGCAGATCAGCAGAATCAGCCAGTCCATCGGACAAACTTTCATAAAAACCGCTTTGGTTCGTTCCTCTGAATAACAGCGCGCTTCCATTGCAAAAATCAGTTCGTCGGTTTTTCGGAAAATGTTGCTCAATAGCGGCAAGGTAATAAACATTACCCGTTTGACCGGATTTTTTCTTGAATCAACACAGCGGGCCTTTTGCGCAACCGACATTTCCGTATATTGATCCAAAACGACCGGGATCAGAACGAAGGTCAGATTGACCATGGTCCCCACCCTGGTTTCGGGAATAAAAGGGATCGGGCGCAGGCCCCATTCGATCGCCTTTTTCAGCACCAGCAGCGACGTGGTGCCGGTCATGATTGCGCAGAGAATGATAATCAGGATCAGGCGCCAGGCGAACATCGCTCCCGTAAGGATTCCTGCCACCGAAACACTCCGGATTGGAAAATCCGGGATCGGTTCCCCGCCCGTGCCGATCGCGTTCATCACAAATACAAAGAGAATCAGAAACAGGAAAAATTTCATATCCCGAAGCAGTGGAATCAGCGGCAGCCGTGAGACAAAGAGCGCTGTCAGGATTACGGCGCTCAGCAGCAGATAGTCCGAGACATCGGTAGCCAGGCTGGCGGTCAGGCTCAGTAAGACCAGACAAAGCACTTTAATCCTGCCATCCATCGTGTGCAGGGGTGTGTTTTTGTGGACATAATGGAAAAGCATCATTTGAGCCACGTCAAAGTCTCGATCCCTTCATTTTCCCGCAGCGGCATCCGGATGCCATAACTTTCGCAACTGCCGATCACTTCGGACGGGGCGCCATTTTTCACCAGTTTGCCCTGAGAAATGATCATCAGGCGGTTTGCGTGTGCCAAAACTTTTTCAAGTTCATGGGTGACCAGGAGGATCGTGTGCCCGGATGCGTGCAGCGCCACAATTTGTTTTAGCACCTGAACAGTCCCAGGATAATCCAAGCCGGCAAAAGGCTCGTCAAAAATGATGACTTCCGGCTTCATAGCCAGAATCCCGGCAATGGCCAGTTTCTTTTTCAGCCCACCGGACAGGGTGTGCGGATTCTGCGCCGCATAGCTTTCCAAGCCTACTGCCTGCAACGATTCGCTGACCAGTTTTTCCACTTCTTCCGGTGGCAGATTGAGATTTTCGGGACCAAACGCGACGTCTTCTTCAACGGTCTGTCCGACGATCTGGCTGTCAGAATCCTGAAACACCATGCCCACTTTTTTTCGGGTCTGTAGCAGATTCTTCGCGATAGACTCTCCATTGATGAGAACCTGACCCCGGGTGGGGGCCAGCAGACCGTTCAGGTGACGGATAAATACCGTCTTCCCTGAACCGTTCGGGCCGGCAATAACGACGAATTCTTTGGGCTCAATTTGCAGATTGACATCTTCGATGGCAGCGGTTCCATCCGCGAATACGTGCGACAGGTTCCGCGCTTCAACAATCGGCATTATGCGTCCTCATGCCGTGGGGCAGACTGGGCGGTCGCTTGCTTGAATCGAGGCAGGAGAACCTGGGCTACGATCACAGCAGCGGCGATTTTGATGATGATGCCGGGAATAAAGGGGATCAAGCCGGCTGCCAGCGCTCCGGACCAGGGCAGTTTGGTAACGACTTTCAGCCAGGGGACGCCGACAAGATACAGCAGGACATTGCCTGCGATGAGCGCTGCGATGTTTTTAAGCAGGGTCCCTTTTGCGGAAACCGATTTGATTTTTTCTGTCAGTAAACCGGTAACGATGACAAGCAACAAATAGCCCAGAAGAAATCCTCCCGTGGGGCCAAAAAGAACCGCCAGCCCCGCTTTCCCGCCCGCGAAGACCGGAAGGCCCAATGCCCCCAGGGCAAGGAACAGTGCAACGCTGACCGGTCCCCATTTGTAGCCAAGGAAAAGCGCGGTTAACATCACAAAGAAATCTGCCAGAACGATCGGAACCGGTCCGACCGGCACCGGTACACTGATGTAACCGCCGATGATAATGAATGCGGTGAATAATGCGGCATAAACGGTCATGCGCAAATTTGAGGAATTGGAGTTCGGACTCATCTGTAAATTTCCCTTTCAGAATAAGAATGATGATAAAAATATCCAGGCATGGGGGAGCTGATTTGCTTCCGGCGCTGATAATCCAATATAATATCCTATAACCCGGATGGATCAAACTTCTTGTGATGTTTTGCGATGAAAAAAGCGGGCAAAGCGGGGTGCTCATTGGATAAATGTGTTATGACCCTGATTGTTTTTTTAATCTCTGTTTGTTAATCGCAGAGAGTTAGTGTATACTAACAAATGAAAGACCGTATCAGGAAAACTCCGAACGTGAAATTGACGGATCCGGATGCGATGTTTTCCACTGAAAATAAGAATCATTGCAAAACATGAAGGAATTTTGAAAGAATGCGATTGGTTTGGACTGAAGAAACAGGTGTTCCGCTCTATGTTCAACTATATGATCAGATTCGCGTCGACATTGTGGACGGAAAAATTCCGAGCGGAACAAAACTCCCTTCCAGCCGGAAACTTGCGGCGGATTTGCACATCAGCCGGAATACGGTGGAATTGGCATATAACCGGTTGTACAGCGAGGGATTTCTGGTCAGTAAACCGCGTTCCGGGAATTTCGCCATGCTCCCGGGCTTTTCCGGTGTGAAAAACAACGGAGACACTTTCCTTGCGCAGGAAGAGGTGACAGAGTCCGCTGAGAACTTCCGTTATGATTTCCGGCTTGGGAAAACGCTGCATAACGAATTCCCTTTCCGGCAGTGGCAGAAAATGGTCAATCGCTGTTTCGAAGAGTATCAGACCGGCTTTTTGCAATATGGCTGCCCATTAGGTGAGCCGGGGCTGCGTTCTGAAATTCAGAAGTTCCTCTGGAATTACCGCCAGATCCAATGCAAAGCCCGGCAGATCATCGTTGGGACGGGAACGCAGTTTTTCCTGGAAGCACTTTGCGGCATCCTCCCGTTGAGCGAAACGGGCGTTTGTATCGAAGATCCAGGGTATGATCAGACGCGTGCGACTTTTCGGAAGAACGGTGTTCCGTTGTGCCCGATCGGGCTGGATGCTGAAGGGATCTGTGTGCCACAGATGGAATCCTGTCAGCCCGCCGCGATTTATACGACCCCTTCTTGCCAATTCCCGACCGGGATCACCATGTCACTGCCGCGGCGTCGTGCGCTTGTCTCCTGGGCGGAACGGACGGGCGCTTTTATCCTGGAGGATGACTATAGCTGTTGCTATCAATATGACCGCAAACTGCTGCCGGC